>DATLGG010000036.1:0-4444 GCA_035540615.1 Actinomycetota bacterium
GTTCCAGGCCGCGGCCGCGGCCTGGAACACCGTGGTGGCGAGCGGACGGTAGAAGCCCATCGCCACGTCCGCCCCGTCCGCGAGCGTTTCCTCCAGGTGCTCCAGCCACCGAGGGTCCAGCACGCAGTCCGCGTCCGAGACCGCGATGTGGTCGTGCGAAGCGGCCTCGATCGCCAGGTTCCGCCCCCGCGCGATGTTCGCCCCCGGAGCCTCGATCACCCGCACGCCCTCGGCGCCCCGCAGGATGCCCAGCGTGCCATCCGTCGACCCGCCGTCCACGATCACCACCTCGTCCGGAGCGCGCGTCTGCGACCGCACCGAGTCCAGGAAGTCATGCACGTGCGGCGACGCATCCCTCACCGTCGCGATCAACGAGATCTCCACCCGGGCAGTGTACCGGTCGAGCCGCGGTGCTCTGCCGGCCCGTAGGTCGCTCATCCCGGCCCGCAGCTCGGCCAGCTCCCTCTGGTTGCGACCTCAGTCCAGGGGACCGCCGTCATCAGGGTCATGAGCGTCTCCGCGTTCGCGGCTCATAAGGCCTCCAGAGGCGCCCGACACGACCCTTAGCCGGCGGCGTGGCAGATGTTGCGGATCTCGAGACCTTCGCGGACCCGGTCGATGAATTCCCGGCTGTCGGAGTACACGTGGACGCGCATCAGGCCGCTCGCGTCGCACCAGTCGGCGAACGTCTGATCGCCATCGACTTCCGAGGGCGTGCATCGTTCGGGGAACAGCAGGATCCATCGCTCGTGGTTGCCGCCGATGTTGATCAGCCCGATCTGCGGCCCGCCGTGGTCGCCGACCGATGCGACGCGTGCCGCCCCCACCGCGCGAACGATCACCCATCCCCCCGCTCTCTCGACCCGCAGGCTGTTCGCGCATCCCTCGGCTGAGTCCTTCTCCTCCGTCCACAGACGCACCGTCCATGGCTCGTCTTCGATGTCGAGGACGACGTCGTAGTAGCCGTCGTCGTTCTCGTAGACGTGGGTGAACCCTCCCTGCGGGTGCCGAAGCAGGTCGACCGGATCCCCGGACGGCATCCCCCTCGCTGCGCCGGTGATGTCGCTCGGGCAGCCGTCGATGAAGCTCGTGAAGAACTGGGGCGACGCGTTGGATAGCCCCAGCTTCGGCTCGTAGACGAGCTCGGCCTGACTGCCGTCCGGGAAGGTGAGGGGCATGACCGTTCGTCCCGCTTCCTCGAACGTCGGCGCGACGTAGTGGGTTCGCGGCGGGGGGATCGATGGTGATGGAAACGGCGACGGCGCCGCGACGGGGGAGGCGCCGCGAGAGCCGAGGCAGGCCGTCGTCAGGAAGAAGACGAAGGGCGCGAACCTGCGGGCTGTCTTCATGGTCCCTCCGTGACAGGGTTACGTCAGGCCCTTGTACACCTTCAGGGTTTCGTTCGCGGTGCGGGTCCAGGAGGAGCTCTCGGCTCTGGCGAGGCCGGCCTTGGAGAGGCGTTCCCGTTCGGGGCCGTTCGACATGAGCTCGGCGAGGGCCTCGGCGATCGCGGTGACGGAGCGGGGGTTGACGCTGAGAGCGGCGTCGCCGGCTACCTCGGGCAGGGAGGAGGAGGTCGAGGTGAGGACGGGGACGCCGCGGACCATCGCCTCCAGGACCGGTAGGCCGAAGCCCTCGTAGAGCGAGGGGTAGGCGAAGATCTCGGCGGAGCGGTAGAGGGTGTCGAGGTCCTCGGTGCGTGTGCGGCCTGCGAGCACGACCTCGCCGGGGCCGCCGCCCTTGAGCTCCGCCAGCAGGCGCTGGGGGTGCCATCCGAGTGGGCCCGCGAGAACGAGCTGATGCGGGAACCCTCCCTCGGCCACCGCACGCCGGTACGCGCGGACCAGGCGTACGAGGTTCTTCCGCGGCTCGAGCGTCCCGACGAACAGCACGTAGGGCGGGCGCACGCGCAGGCGCTCCAGCGTCTCGGTGCCGGCGCCCGTGGTCTCGGGGAGCGAGGCGGCGAGCGGGATGACGTGCACGCGGTCCGGCTCGACGCCGTAGAAGCGGATCAGGTCGGAGGCGGTGTTCTCCGACACGGTGATCAGCGCGTCGGCCTTGCGCGCGGCTCGCCACGTCCCCGCACGGAAGAGCATCCGCCAGGCCGCCGGGAAGAGGCTCGGGTACACGCGGAACGCGAGGTCGTGGACGGTCACGACGAGCCGCTGTCCGTCGGCGACCGGCGGCACGGTGGCGGGCGACGGCGCATGGATGACGTTCAGGCGACCCAGCTGCGGCGGCAGGGGCGGCCGTCCGAGGGCGTCCCACATCGGGTACAGCCGCCGGATCTGCTGGGGGAGGGTCACGACCGTGTAGCCGTCGAGCCACCCGGGCCGGGTCGCGTACGGGAAGGCCGCGTGGAACAGCGTGAGGTCGAGCGTCGGATCCGCCGCCGACATCGCCGGGACGAGCTCGCGGATGTAGGTCCCGATCCCCCCCGGCGCCCGGTAGAACACCTGGTCCACGTGCATGCCGACGGACGCCATCGCCGCTGACCCTACCGGACCTTTGTGCAGCCGCCCAAAGGTGTCAGGACACGCGGCGGCGAATCCATGCTCGACCTGACGACCAGGAGGAGCAGATGTCCGAGCGCCCGTCCCGCCGCCCCCTCGCCTCGATCGCGCTGGCGATCCTGGTCGCCACCGTGGCCCCCGCGTCCGTGGTCTCCGCGGAGGACTCGCCGAAGGACCCGATGCGGATGGCCCCGACGTGCATCGACGGCCGCGCGACCGTCCGCACGACGGAGGGACTCCCGCTCGTGGTCGGCCCATGCGGCGAGAGCGGTAGCGACGTGCAGGGCCCGGCCCCCGAGGTTCCGGAGGTTCCGGCGTCGGGGCCGCTCGACTGCGTCGTCCCAGGCTACGACGACCGCTGCGAGGCGTGGACCGCTCCCCGCTACGACGGGCCGTGGCCGGGAAGCAACGACTATCCGGGCTTCGGCAGCTTCGACCGGGTCCGGACCGTCATCGCGCATCCCTCCAAGGACCTCGTGTTCGTCGGGGGGACCAGCACGTACACGAACGGTGGGCTCCCCGACGCCGACTTCGTCGAGATCGCGTACCGCGCTTCCACGGGTCAGCCCGTCTGGGCGACGACCCTGGAGGGGATCGAGGACCGGACCATCGCCTACCAGACCTCCTTCGCGCTGTCCCCCGACGGCGAGCGGCTCTACGCGGTGGGCACCGCAGCCGTCCCCGGTGTGTACTCCTATGCTTCCGTGATCGCTGCCTTCGACACGGACACGGGGCGGTTCCTCTGGGGAAGGCGGACCCCGAGCTCCGCTCAGAGCGTCGAGACCGCGTCCGTCACGCTTCCCGACGAGACCGTGGAGGAGCGCATCTTCGTCGGCGGGGTGGGACGCGCGATCTCCGCGCTCGACCCCTCGGACGGATCGACGATCTGGACCTCCGTCTTCCCGAGAGGGCCCCATGGGGCGAGGTTCAACGAGATCGCCGTCAGCCCCGACGGGTCTCGCGTGTTCGCCACGGGCGGTGAGCACCGGCCCGACGGCTTCGCGGGGAACTTCACGACCGTGGCGTTCGACGCGATCGAGGGCGAGCAGCTCTGGGTCGCCCGCGACGAGCTCACCCAGCCGGATGGGTTCTTCGGCAACAACGGTGCGAGCGATCTCAAGGTGACGCCGGACGGCTCGCGCGTCATCATCGCCGGGCTCGACCCCCGGACGGGGACGATGCTCGGGAGCGACGCGAGCCCGATCCTGACGGTGGCCTACGAAGCGGGGACGGGCGAGCGTGCCTGGCGCCGCTCGTACGGTGGCCCGGTCGAGGGCGAGACGCACTTCTACTTCACGCTCTTCCAGGGGATGATGGATCTGAGCCCCGACGGGCGGACGGTCGTGCTGACCGCCGCGATCAACAGCCACAACAGCACGGGGACAGTCGCCTACGACGTGGCGACCGGCGCGCAGAAGTGGGGGGTCGAGTCGGTCGAGTACGCCTACGTGGTCGTCAACCACATCGGCTACTACCCCTCGGTGGTGGTGAGCGGAGACCGCGCGTACGTATCCAACCGACGCGGCATCGGGTACTCCCAGTTCCGAGCGGTCACGACCGCGTACGACCTCGGTGACGGGAACCTGGACTGGACGGCCCGGCTCGGGACGAACCGAACGCTGTTCGGCGGCAGCGCTCTCACCGGCGACCGCAAGCGGCTGGTCGTGGCGAGCGCCGACCACGCGCTGTCGCCCGGGTTCCCCGCCCCGAACGTCGACACGCTCGACATCCTGACCGCCGCCTACGACGCCTGATCAGTCGTCCTCGAAGTCCTCGGGGTCGGACTCCTCGATCTCGCGGAGGATCTTCCTCGCCTCCTCGAGCCGGGTCTCGGGGACGAGGACGCGGATCGGCTGGCGGAGCACGATCGAGGTCGCGGCTCCATAGTACTCGCCCACCTCCGGAGGGTCGATGAACGCGGTGATCCCCTC
>DATLGG010000037.1:0-5288 GCA_035540615.1 Actinomycetota bacterium
GAGCGCCTGCTCGGGGGTGCGGACGCCGCCGGCGACCTTCACGCCGCCGGACGGCCCACCCGCAGCCTCCACGGCCCGCACCGCCTCCATCAGGACGAGGGCGCGCTCGGACGTCGCACCGGGCTGCCGCTTGCCGGTCGAGGTCTTGACGAAGGCCGCCCCGGCGGCGAGCGCGGCCAGGGCCCCCTCCGCGGAGGCGCGCGCGTCCAGCGCCCCCGTCTCGAGGATCACCTTCACGAGCGCCCCCTCGGCGGCTTCCACGAGCGACCGGACCTCGTCGAGCGCTGCCGAGGGACCTCGCTCGAGGAGCGCGCGCCGGTCGATCACGACATCGACCTCGCCGGCCCCGGCCTCGCGGACGCGGCGGACCTCGGCGACCTTGCGATCGAGGGGAGCCTCGCCGGCGGGGAAGTCGCCCGCGACCCCCGCGACACGGATGCCGCTCCCACCCAGCTCGCGCGCCGCCACCTCGACGAGGTGCGGCAGGACGCACACGGCGGCGGGCGAGGGATCGAGCGATCTCGCGCGCGCACAGAGCGCCCGCACCCGGTCGGGCGTGTCGTCGGGCTCCAGCGTCGTCAGGTCGAGGCATCGCAGGACCTCGATCAGCGGGGCCGGGTCCTCCGCCGGGGGCGCCGGGACGTCCATCAGCCGGCGTGCGCGTTCGGCGACACGCCGGTCGTCCAGATCCATCTCGCGCGCCAACTCGAGGATCGAGCGGCTGTCCAGGCTCATCACCTCCCGGGAGGCGCCGATGATAGCCGGTGCGGTTGCAGGTTTAGGAGAGCGAGCAACCGGGCAGGAGGACCGCATGAAGCGCGTGCTGCTCATCGTCGCGCTGGCCACGGCCGGCTGCGACGCGCTCCCGCCGCCACCGGAAGCGGGCCCGAGCCCGGGAACCCCGCTCGATCAGCCGATGCGCGGGACCACCCCGACGCCGACCGCCTGCCACGACATCTCCGCGGCGCAGGCGGGACCCGTGGCCGTGATCATGCAGGACAACAGCTACTCCCCCGACTGCTTCGCGATCTCCTCGACCCAGGCGATCCAGCTCGCGAACGACGGCGAGACCCGCCACAGCTTCACGATCGCCGATGCGGTGGACGTCGTGGTCGAGCCGGGGAACCGGACGGAGACGGAGCCGATGGAGGACCTGACCGGTCCGGGGACCTTCGACTTCATCTGCAAGTACCATGAGGACGACGGCATGGTCGGCGTCGTCATCGTCCGGTAGAGCGAAAGGGGTCCCCCGTGCGCACGAAGGCTCTGGTGCTGGCGTCCATCTTCCTGCTCGCCGCCTGCGGCGGGGGCGGCGGCGACCCGACCGTCGGCGGGCAGCCCGCCGAGGGGACGGGCGGTGGCCGGGCCTGCACCGACCTCTCCACCGGAGCCGAGGCGAGGCTCGTCATGGTCGACAACGCGTTCGAGCCGCCCTGCCTGATCGTGTCCACCACGCAGACGATCGCGCTCCCCAACGAAGGCGGGGCCCTGCACAACTTCCAGGTGGAGGAGCAGGACATCGACATCGACGTGCCTCCCGGCGAGCAGGCACAGACCGAACCGATCGGCGACGTGATGGAACCGGGCACCTACCGGTTCGTCTGCAAGTACCACCCCGGGATGGACGGGGAGCTGCAGGTCCGCTAGCTCACAGGCCGAGGCGGTTGAGCGCCGCCGGGTCGCGCTGCCAGTCCTTCTGCACCTTCACGCGGAGCTCGAGGAAGACGCGGCTTCCGAGCAGCGCCTCGAGCTCGAGCCGGGCCTTCGTCCCGATCTCCTTCAGCATCTCCCCACCGCGCCCGATCACGATCCCTTTCTGCGAGGGCCGCTCGACGAGGACCAGCGCGGAGATTCGGACGAGGTCCTCGTCGCGCGCCATCTCCTCGACGTCGACCGCGATCGAGTGCGGGAGCTCCTCGCGCGTCAGGTGCAGCGCCTTCTCGCGCACGATCTCGCCGACCTGGTGCTCGACCGACTGGTCCGTCACCTCGCCCGGCGGGAAGTAGCGGGGACCCTCCGGTAGGAGCTCGGCCAGGAGACGGCGCAGATCGGGAAGGCCGGCGCCGGTCCGGGCCGAGACCGGCACGATGTGGTCGTAGTCCGTGAGGCGCGCAGCGGCTTCGAGCTGCGGGATGACCTCGCCGCGCTTGAGACGGTCGATCTTGTTGACGGCGCAGACCTTGGGGCAGGCAAGGGTCGCGACCCGGGTCGTGGCGACGTGGGCGTCGCCCCGCCCGACACCCGCTGCGGCATCCACGACGTGCACGACCGCGTCGGCATCGGTCGTGCTCTCGCCGACGACGTCGTTCAGCCGCTCCCCGAGCAGCGTCCGAGGCTTGTGGTACCCGGGCGTGTCGGTGAAGACGATCTGCCATCCGTCTCCCGACGAGACGCCGCGGATCCGGCCTCGCGTGGTCTGGGGCTTGTCCGACACGATCGAGACCTTGCGGCCGACGAGGGCGTTCACCAGGCTCGACTTGCCGGTGTTCGGCCGCCCGAGGACCGGGACGATGCCGGAGCGGAAGGTCACCGCAGGTCGGCCGGACCGAACGGCCGCGGCAGGAGCTCGGGAAGGGGGCGCTCCTCACGCCGGCCGTCGGCGGCCTCGACGATCACCCGCATCTCCGGGCCGAACTCATGGAGGACCTGCAGGCACGCTCCGCAAGGCCAGGTCACCTCTCGGCCAGGCCCGGCAACCGCCACGGCGACGAGCGCGCGCGCTCCGGTGAAGACGGCGCGCTGGACGGCGTTCCGCTCCGCGCACGCCGCCAGCGAGTACGAGGCGTTCTCGACGTTCGCGCCCGCGTGCACCTGCCCGCTCTCGTCGAGGACGGCGGCTCCGACCGGGAAGCCGCTGTAGGGCGCGTACGCGGCCCGGCGGGCGAGCCTCGCCGCTTCCAGCAGCTCCTCGGCGGGATCAGCCGCGCTCAACGGCCTCCTCCACCGCGCCATCGCCGTTCGTCCGCTCGATCACGATCTTCGCGATCCGCCGCCCCTGCACGCGCTCCGCTTTGAACCGGAGGTTCTCGAACTCGACCTCCTCTCCCTGGGCCGGGAGCCGGCCGAGGATGCCCATCATGAGGCCGCCGACGGTGTCCCACTCCGTGTTCGGCAGGTTCACGTCGAGCAGGTCGTTCAGCTCGTCGACCGGCAGCCGGGCGTTCACCCGGAAGCGATCGTCGCCCGCGGGCTCGACGTTCGGCTCCTCGCGGTCGTACTCGTCGGCGATCTCACCGACGATCTCCTCGATCAGGTCCTCGAGCGTGACGAGCCCGACGACCGAGCCGTACTCGTCGACGACGACCGCGAGGTGGAACTTCTCGCGCTGCATCTCCTTCAGGAGATCCGAGACCTTCTTCGACTCGGGCACGAAGTACGGCTTGCGCGCGATGTCGGCGAGCGAGCGATCGGTCCGCCGGTTCCGGAGGTGGCGCAGGACGTCCTTCGCGTAGACGACGCCGAGGATCTCGTCGGCGCTCCCCCGGTAGACCGGGATGCGCGAGTAGCCGTGGCGGATCACGACGTCGAGCGCGTCGTCGAGGGGGGAGTCGACGTCCATCGAGACCATGTCCGGACGGGGGACCATGACCTCGCGGACGACGGTGTCCCCGAACTCGAAGATCGCGTGGATGTATTCCTTCTCGTCCTTCTCGATGGCTCCTTCCTCGGAGCCGACCTCCGCCATCGAGCGGATCTCCTCCTCGGAGACGAACGGGCCCTGCTTCAACCCCTTGCCCGGGAGCAGGATGTTCGCGAGCCCGATCAGCAGGCGCGTCGGCCACGCAAGGGCGCGCCCGAGGAACCACACGACCGGTGAGAGCGCGAGCGCCGCCCGGTCGCTGTGCAGGATCCCGAAGGTCTTGGACATCGCCTCGACGATCACGAAGTACAGCAACGTGAAGCCCGCGGACAGCAGGGTGATGCCGAGGCTGCCGTAGAGACGGTCGGCGATGATCGCGACGAGGATGGCCGAGCCGTTCTGGGCGAGCATGACCGCCAGGTAGATCGCGTTCAGGAACCGCGGCGGGTCCCCCTCGATCTCGACGAGGAGCGAGGCGTTGCGGCGGCCATCCTCCTCGAGCGCCATCGCCCGGATGCGGCTCATGCGGCTGATCGACGTCTCGGCGACCGCGAGGAGCGACCCGAGCACGACGAGCACGCCCACGACCACCATCATCCAGATCACGCGCGAACCCCCGCGTACCGCTCCTGCCGCGCCCACATCTCCGCCCGCTCTTCCTCGGCCTCGTGGTCGTAGCCGAGCAGGTGGAGCACGCCGTGGACGACGAGCAGCCGGAGCTCGGCCCCCAGGTCGGGGTTCTGCCCCTGGGCGTACGCGGGGCAGACGACGACGTCGCCGAGCAGGTCGTCTTCGCCTTGCGGGAAGGCCAGCACGTCGGTGGGCCCGGGCTCGCCGAGGTACCGCTCATGGAGGCTCGCCATCTCCTCCACGCTCACGAACGAGAGCGCGAGCTCACCAGCGGCTCCTTCACCGCGCATGGTGGCGGCCGCCAGCTCGGCGAGGGCCTCCGCCTCGACCGGCAGGTCCTGTCGGTCCGAGACGGCGACCCGGGGACTCGGAGGGTCGTCGGTCACGCGTTCACTCACCGCCTTGTGCGCGGCGCTCCCGCTCGGACGAACGCCGGTACGCCTCGACGATGTCCATGACGATCTTGTGGCGCACGACGTCGCGCGCTCCCAGGTGGATGAACTCGATGCCGTCGATGCCCTGGAGGATCTCCTCGACGACGACGAGCCCCGACCGCTGCCCTGCCGGCAGGTCGATCTGGGTCACGTCCCCGTTCACGACGGCCTTCGAGCCGAAGCCGAGCCGCGTGAGGAACATCTTCATCTGCTCCGGCGAGGTGTTCTGCGCCTCGTCGAGAATGATGAACGCCGAGTTCAGGCTGCGACCCCGCATGAACGCCAGGGGCGCGACCTCGATGACGCCGTCGGTCAACAGGCGGGGGACCGCGTCCGCGTCCATCATGTCGCGCAGTGCGTCGTACAGCGGCCGCAGGTACGGGTCGATCTTCTCGTACAGGGTGCCGGGGAGGAATCCGAGGCGCTCGCCCGCCTCTACGGCCGGGCGGGTCAGGATGATGCGGTCGACCTGCTTGGTCTGCAGCGCCTGCACGGCCTTCGCCACGGCGAGGTAGGTCTTGCCGGTGCCGGCAGGCCCCAGGCCGAAGACGATGGTGTGGGCGTCGATGGCGTCGACGTAGCGCTTCTGGTTCAGCGTCTTGGGGCGGATGGTCCGGCCGCGCGACGACAGCACGTTGAGGCTC
>DATLGG010000038.1:0-12003 GCA_035540615.1 Actinomycetota bacterium
GGACGTCGCTCCGTCTCGCGCGGGACCTGCTCGGACGGGTGCTGGTACGCGACCTGGGCGGCACCCGGCTGGCCGGGCGGATCGTCGAGGTCGAGGCCTACCGGCCCGACGACCCGGCCAGCCGGGTGCCGCCCAGGTCGCGTACCAGCACCCGTCCGAGCAGGTCCCGCGCGAGACGGAGCGACGTCCGTTCGAAGAACGCCCGCGGCAGCGCCTCGAGGTCGTCGCTCAGCGTCGTCCTTTCGCGAGGAACCGCTTGAGCCGGCCGAGCGGCCAGGCGTTGATCACATCGGCACGGGTGAGCCAGCCGCGTTGAGCGGTCGCTACCCCGAAGCGCATGTGCCGCAGGTGCAGGGTCGAGTGCGAGTCGGTGTCGACGGCGAAGCGGACGCCTCGCTCCCGGGCCCAGGAGATGTGCTCGTCGCGGAGATCCAGGCGGTCGGGGAAGGCGTTGACCTCCATCGCGGTCCCGGTGCGCGCCGCGGCGTCGAAGACCGCGTCGAGGTCGAAATCGATCGGCGGCCGCCGGCCGAGGATGCGGGCCGTCGGGTGGCCGATGATGTTGACGTGGGGATGCTCCATCGCCCGGATGATGCGCCGCGTCATCTCCTCCTTCGACTGGTTGAAGTGCGAGTGCACGCTCGCGACGAGGACGTCGAACCCGGAGAGGAACTCCTCGTCCCAGTCGACCGAGCCGTCGGGCTGGATGTTCAGCTCGGATCCGTGCAGGAGCGTCATCGCCGGGTAGCGCGGCTGGAGCTCGGCGAGGCGACGTCGCTGCGCCAGCGCCTTCTCGCGCGTCATCCGCTGCATGAACAGCAGCTCCGCGTGGTCGGTGACGGCGTAGTAGGCGTAGCCGCGCTCCGCGGCGGCGTCGAGCATCTTCTCGAGGCTCGCGAGCCCGTCGGTGAGATCGGTGTGCGTGTGGAGGTCGCCCTTGAGGTGCCGCTCCTGGAGGAGGTCGGGCATCTCGCCGGCAACCGCCGCCTCGACCTCCCCGCGATCCTCGCGCAGGGTCGGCGGGATCCACGGGAGACCGAGGCGCTCGTAGATCTCCTCCTCCGTCTCGGCCACGAGGCGCCGGCCGCTCTTCACGCGGAAGAGCCCGTACTCCGAGAGCTTCAGGCCCTTGCGAACCGCCATCTCACGGATCCGGACGTTGTGCGCCTTCGAGCCGGTGAAGTACTGCATCGCCGCGCCCCAGACGGCCGGCTCGACGACGCGGAGGTCGACCTGGAGACCCTTGGTCGTGCGGACGGAGCATTTCGTGGGGCCCCGTGCGATCACCTCCTGGACGAGGTCGAGGGACGCGAAGGCGTCCATCACCTCCTCGGCGCCCTCCGAAGCGACGAGGAGATCGATGTCGCCGATCGTCTCGCGCATCCGCCGCAGCGACCCGGCGTAGCCGGCGCGGCCGACGGCCCGGTTCTGCCGCAGCTCCGCGAGGAGCTCTTCGGCGAGGTCGAGCGCGACCCCCAGCGGGACCCGGTCCCCCGCCTGCTGCATCAGCTCGACGCCCCGCAGGATGTTCTCCTCCGTCCGGGCCCCGAAGCCCTTCAGGTCCCGGAGGCGCCCGGCGTGGAGCGCGTCGAGGAGCTCCTCCACGCTGGAGATGCCCAGCTCGTCGAAGAGGACGAGGGCTTTCTTCGGCCCGAGCCCCGGGATCGCGAGGAGCGACCGGACGCCGTCGGGGATGTCCGCACGGGCTTCCTCCAGCGCACGGAAGGTGCCCGTGCGCAGGATCTCGACGACCTTCTCCGCGATCGACCGCCCGACGTTGGGGATCGCGAGGATCCCCTTCAGGTCGAGCTTCGCGACGTCGCCGCCGTGGCCGCCGATCGCCCGGGCGGCCTTCTCGTAGGCGCGAGCCTTGAAGGCGTCGCCCCCCGAGATCGAGATGAGGTCGGAGTACTCCTGCAGGAGCGCCTCGACCTCGTCGTTCGCCCGGGGCATCCGCTAGGCGGCGGGGGCGCTCATGCGGCGCCGAGCAGCCACAGCAGGAGCGCCTTCTGCGCGTGGAGCCGGTTCTCGGCCTGGTCCCAGACGACCGAGTGCGGCCCGTCGATCACCTCGCCGGTGATCTCCTCACCCCGGTGGGCGGGGAGGCAGTGGAGCACGAGGACGTCATCGCTCGCGAGGCGGACCTTCTCCGCGTCCAACCGGTACGGCGTGAAGACCAGCACGCGGTCCGCCGATTCCGCCTCCTGACCCATCGAGGCCCAGACGTCGGTGTAGAGGATGTCCGCGCCTTCCGCCGCGGCGAGCGCGTCGTTCGAGACGGTGACGCTTCCGCCCGTTTCCTTCGCGAGGTCCTCGCTGCGCTCGACCACCTGGGGGATCGGCTCGTACCCCGGCGGGGTCGCGACACGGACGTGCATCCCGCTCATCGCGCCGCCCAGCAGCAGCGAGTGGGCGACGTTGTTCCCGTCCCCGAGATAGGTCATGGTCGCCCCGGCCAGGTCCCCACGACGCTCCCGAACGGTCTGGAGGTCGGCCAGGATCTGGCACGGGTGCTCGTAGTCGGAGAGCGCGTTGACGACCGGGATGGTGGCGGCGGCCGCGAGCTGCTCGAGCCGCTCCTGGCCGAAGGTCCGCAGAACGATGCAGTCGACGTAGCGGGAGAGGACGCGGCCGGTGTCCTCGATCGTCTCGCCGCGGCCGAGCTGAAGCTCGCGCGACGAGAGCGCGAGGGGGTGCGCGCCGAGGCTCGCCACGCCCACCTCGAACGAGACGCGCGTCCGCGTGGATGGCTTCTCGAAGATGAGCGCGACGCTCTTCCCGGTGAGCCGCCCGGCGTGGTCGTCCGGGGCGGCCTTCACCTTCGCGGCGAGGTCGAGCAGCTGCCCGAGCTCGGCGCGGTCCAGGTCGTCGATCGAAAGGAAGTCCCGCTCCACGTGGCGGAGCGTACCCGAGCCCTCGGTGCCGGGCAACGGCGGGTCAGCCCGTCCGCAGCTCGGCGCCGACTTCTGCCCGGAGCCGCTCGGCGATGGCCGCCACGACGCGCTCGACCTCCTCGTCCGTCAGCGTCCGGTCGCGGGCGCGGAGATCGAGCGAGAACGCGAGGGAGCGCTTGCCGGCGGGCACCGGATCGCCCTCGAACACGTCGAAGAGCGCGACGCGGTCCAGGAGCTCCCCCGACGTCTCGCGGAGGATCGTCTCGACCCGGCCGGCGGGCGTGCGAGCACCCACCACGAAGGCGAGGTCCCGATGGACGGCCGGGAAGCGTGAGACCTCCTCGTACATCGGGGCGGCTTCGGCCGCCTCGAGGAGGCCGTCGACCCGGAGCTCGAGCGCGGCGACGCGCCCGCTGAGGTCGAACGACGTCGCGACCCCGGGATGGATCTCGCCCACCTCGCCGACCGGCCGCCCGCCGACCTCGACCATCGAGGAACGGCCCGGGTGGTACGGGAGCGGCGCCGGCGGCCCGAGCGATGGACGGGGCACGCCGAGGACCTCGCAGAGGTGCTCGAGGATGCCCTTCGCGTCCAGGAAGTCGTGCGGACGGTGCTCGGAGGGCCACCCGATGGACGCGTCGCCCGCCAGCACGACGGCCAGGTGCTCCTCCTCGAGCGGAGATGTTCGGAACACGTGGCCGATCTCGAAGAGACGGACGGACCCGTTGCGGTGAGCGGCGTTCCGCCGTGCCACCCCCAGCAGCCCCGGCAGCAGCGCGGTCCGCAGCCGGTCCTCCTCGGCCGACACGGGGTTGCGGAGGGGGATGCCCTCGCGCCGGTCGTCCTCGAAGACGTCGAGGACCGCCGGGGAGACGAAGGTCGGGAGCGTCACCTCGAAGAGCCCCGCGCGCACCAGCGCGTCGCGGAGGCGGCGCTGCAGACGCTGTCGGTGGTCGAGGCCCCCCGCCCGGCGGACCCCGGGCAACGCCGATCCGAGGCGGTCGTAGCCGCGGACCCGGGCGACCTCCTCGATCACGTCGACCTCCCTGGCCAGATCGACCCGCCATCCCGGCACCTCGACCTGGACGCGATCGCCCTCCTCCCGCGAGAGCAGGCGCAGGCGCCCGAGCGCCTCCCGCACCTCGGCTCCGCCGAGCGGCTCCCCGAGCAGGAGGGAGGCCCGCCGGGGCCGGACCTCGACCGTGCGACGTGGCGGCGTCTCGCCGACGTCGACCGTCCCCGCGAGCACGATCCCGCCGGCCCACTCCACCATGAGACGTGCCGCACGGGCCGCGGCATCCGCCGGAACCTCAGGGTCGGCGCCGCGCTCGAACCGCACGGAGGCTTCGGTCCGCAGGCCGAGACGGCGCGCGGTCCGGAGGATCCCGAGAGGCTCGAACCAGGCGCTCTCGAGCAGGACATCCGTCGTCCCCTCACCGACCTCCGCCGCAGCCGAACCCATGACGCCGGCCACGCCCACCGCCTTCTCCCGGTCCGCGATCACCAGGTCCTCCGGGCTCAGCCTGCGCTCCACCTCGTCGAGGGTCCGCAGGGTCTCTCCCTCGCCGGCGGTCCGCACCACCACGCCACCCCCCGCGAGGCGCGCGAGGTCGAAGGGGTGCATCGGATGCCCGAGCTCGAGGAGGACGTAGTTCGTCGCGTCGACGACGGCCGAGAGCGGCCGCATCCCGGCGGCCGTGAGCCGAACCTGGGCGACGAGGGGCGACGCGACGTGCCGCACCCCCCGGATCACCCGCGCCACGTAGCGAGGGCACCGGGCGGGGTCGCGGACCTCGACCCACGCTGCATCACCGGCCTTCTCCTCTTCTGCCTCCGGCACGCTCAGGTCCGGCGGATGCAGGTCGTCGCCCGTCGCGGCGGCCAGCTCCCGAGCGACCCCGAGCACCGACAGGAGGTCCGGGCGATTGGGGAACACCTCGATGTCGATCACCGCGTCGTCCAAGCCGATCGAGCGCGCGAGATCCATCCCGGGCTCCAGATCGGATGGCAGGATCAGGATCCCTCCGTGGTCGCCCGAGATGCCGAGCTCCTTCGGCGAGCAGAGCATCCCTTCGGAGACCTGGCCGCGGATCGTCCGGCGCTCCAGAGGACGGTCGAAGCCCGGCAGCGTCGCACCCGGCGCCGCGTGCGGGACGAGGTCGCCCGGCGCCATGTTCCGCACGCCGACGACCACCTCGCGCTCGCCCTCGCCGGTGTCGATCGTCGCCAGGCAGAGCTTGTCGGCGCCGGGGTGGTCGCGGACGTCGAGCACGCGCGCGACGCGGACGCCGGTCACCGCCGCCCACGGGTAGCGGACGTCGTCGACCTCGATCCCCCGCCCGGTGAGCGCGGCAGCAACCTCCTCGGGTGAGAGCGAGGTCGGACACAGCTCGCGGAGCCAGCCGTAGGGGACCTTCACGCGGTCCCCCGGACGAACTGGGAGAGGAAGCGGACGTCGCCCTCGTAGAAGAGCCGGATGTCGGGGACCCCGTGGCGCAGCATGGCCACGCGCTCGATCCCCATCCCCGCCGCGAACCCCGTGTAGCGCTCCGGGTCGATGCCCGTCGCCTCGAACAGGTGCGGGTGGACCATCCCGGCGCCCATGATCTCGATCCAGCCGTTGCCGCAGACCCGGCAGCCGCTGCCGCCGCAGACGAAGCAGGAGACATCGACCTCGGCACCCGGCTCGACGAACGGGAAGTACGAGGGCCGCAGGCGCACGCGCTGGTCGGGGCCGAACATCGCGCGCGCGAACGCCTCGAGCGTCCCCTTCATGTGGGCCATCGAGAGTCCCTCGTCGACCGCGAGGATCTCGACCTGGTGGAAGATCGGCGAGTGCGTCGGATCCGGGACGTCGCGCCGGTAGCACCGCCCGGGGATCGTCACGTAGATCGGCGGCTCCTGCGCCTGCATCGTGCGGATCTGCACGGGCGAGGTGTGGGTGCGCAGGACGAGGTCGGGGCGGTCGGGCACGTCCACGTACAAAGTGTCCTGCATCGTCCGGGCGGGGTGGTCCGGCGGGATGTTGAGCGCCTCGAAGTTGTACCAGTCGGTCTCGAGCTCCGGCCCCTCGCTCACGCGGTAGCCGAGCGAGACGAAGACGTCGACGATCTCGCGCTCGGTCTGCGTGAGCACGTGGAGCGCGCCGAGCGGCGGCCGGCGGCCCGGCAGCGTGACGTCGATCCGGTCGCTCTCGGCGATCGCCCGATCGGCCTCGGCCGCGATCACCGCGCGTCGGTCCGCGAGGGCCGCACGGATGGTGGAGAACACCTCGTTCACCGCCTTCCCGACCCGCGGCCGGTCCTCGTCTGGGAGCGTCCGCAGGGACCGCTGGACCTCCGAGATCGGCGCGCGCCGGCCGAGCACCGCGACCTCGGCGTGTTCGAGCTCCTCGGCGCTGCCCGCCCCTCCCACCAGGGCGAGCCCTCGCTCCTGCTCCGCCCGCAGCAGCTCCAGCGCCTCGCCGACGTCCATGCCGAGGGAGTCTAGCGGCATCCCCTCGAGCGGCGACGTATCCTCCGTCCGTGACCCCGAGGGCCCCCCGCGCGAGCAAGGACGTCGTGATCCTCAGCGACGTGGACATCGACGCGCGGGCGGAGCAGATCTGGCCGTACCTCGTCGAGTGGGAGCGGCTGGATCGCTGGATGCGGGAGGCCAGCGACATCCGGGTGCTCGGTGACCGACGCGAAGGCGTCGGGGTCGAGGCGGAAGCCACCGTGCGGATCGCGGGGATCACGACCCGGGACGTCGTGCGGGTCACCCGATGGGAGCCGCCCTCGATCCTCGAGATCGAGCACCTCGGCTGGGTGCGCGGCTCGGGCTACCTCGAGCTCTCCCCGCTCCACCCGCGGGGCACGAACGTCTTCTGGCGCGAGCAGCTGACCCCCCCGTGGGGACGCCTCGGACGCATCGGGATGAGGTTCCTGCGGCGCTCCATGCGCCGCACCTTCGCCGAGGACCTCCGGGCGCTCCGCGACCTCGTCGAGGCGGAGGTCCGTCCGGGCCGCTAACGGCGCGGGATCGCGAGGCGGAGGGGCGCCGAGGGGTCCGCCTGGGCGTGGAGCGAACACCCCTGGGCCTCGGCCAGTCGCGCGGCGAGCCAGACGCCGAGGATGCCGCCGCCGGCGCCCGACCGCGGGGGATCCGTCGCGCGCTCGGCCCAGCCCTCGTCGACCTCGATCCCGTCGCGCCCGATCACGACGCTCGCTTCCTCCGGCTCCTCGGAGATCGAGATGCGGACCGGACCCTGGCCACCGAGCGTCGCGACCGCGTCCGTGAGGGTCAGGAGCAGCCCCTGGAGGCGGTCGGGATCGATCGTGGCGGCGGCCGCTCCTCGCACCTCGACGTCGGGGTGATCGTCGCTGCGCGCGAAGACCGACGCCACCCAGCCCGCGGCATCTTCCAGACGGGTGGGCTCCGGGGAGGGGTTGAGGCCTCCGGTCTCGAGGCGGGCCGCGTCGACGAGCATCTTCACGAGGATCGCCGTCTTCTCGGCGTCGACCGTCATCCCGACGACGATCTGCCGGCGGAAGTCCTCGGGGAGACGATCCCATCGGGTCGCGAGCATCGAGGCGAAGCCCTTCAGCGCGGTGAGCGATGAGCGGACATCGTGGGCCGAGGCGGAGATCGCGGCCGCGAGCCCGCCGTCGGCCGGTGCCCCGGCGATGCGCTGGCGTCTCGACTCGAACATCACGAGCGCCGCCGCGGCCGCGAGGTTCAACGACTCGGCGGCGCCGTGGATCGGGACGCGGACGCTCGCGTCGGCGAGATCGCGCGCCTCGTCCGGGATCCCCCAGGCCTCGTTGCCGAACAGGACCGCCGTCGGCGCGGTCAGATCGAGGTCGTAGACGCTCTCTTCCCCGTCGGCGGCGGCGGCCACCACGCGCATCCCGCGGCCGCGCAGGAGCCTGACCGCTTCCTCGACGCCCGCTCCTCGCACGACCGGGAGGTGGAAGAGCGAGCCCGCGGACGCGCGGACGGTCTTGGGGTTGTACACGTCGACGGACGTGCCGGCGAAGACGACCGCGTCGGCCCCGGCGGCATCCGCCGAGCGGAGGACGGTGCCCGCGTTCCCAGGGTCGCGGACGGCGCACAGGACCGGAACGAGTGCGGCATCGGCGGGGACCTCCTCGAGCGGGACGTCGATGAACCGCGCGACCGCGAGCAGGCCCTGGGGCGTGACCGTCGAGGTGAGGTGGGTCATCACCTGGTCGGAGACGGAGACGACGCTGACGCCGGCGCCGCTCGCCGCGACGACCACCGGGTGCCGGCCGGCGTCGGCCGTGTGGTAGAGGGTCTCGACCGCGCCGGCGGCGAGCGCCTCCGCGCACGGCTGGGCTCCCTCGACCAGGAAACGGCGGCGATCCTCCCGCAGCGCGCGCTTGCGGAGCTTCGCGAGCCCGACGACCTGGCGGTTAGCGGTGCTGGTGATCACGGCGAACCCGCCGCGCGGGTCACCGCCCTAGGCGCCGGGGCCCCTGCGGGCGAGCTCGACGAGGCCGGCGAAGCCCTTCGGGTCGGCGACCGCGATGTCGGCGAGGACCTTCCGGTCGATGTCGAGCTCCGCCGCCTTGAGGCCGTTCATGAACCGCGAGTAGGACATGCCGTTCTGACGCGACGCGGCGCCGATCCGCTGGATCCAGAGGCGGCGGAAGTCGCCCTTGCGGCGGCGGCGGTCGCGGTACGCGTAGACGCCGGAGTGCAGGAGCTGCTCCTTGGCCACGCGGTACCGGCGTGAGCGCGCGCCGAAGTAGCCCTTCGCCTCCTTCAGGGTCTCGCGGCGCTTCTTCCGGCCGTGGACGCTGCGCTTGACGCGGGGCATCGCCTATCGCCTCCCGAGGAGCCGCAGGATCCCGCGGCGCTCCGCGGTCACCTCGTCGGTGCCGGCCAGGCGGCGCTTCCGCTGTGACGTCTTCTTCCCCAGCAGGTGCGAGCGGTTCGCCCGACGGTGCAGGACCTTGCCGGTCCTCGTCACCCGGAAGCGCTTCGCCGCGCCGCGGTGGGTCTTCTGCTTCGGCATCTCAGCTCACCTTCTCGCTCTTCTCGCCCTTCGCGGGCGCCTTCTTGACCGGGGCCAGGACCATGACCATGTTGCGGCCGTCCTGCTTCGGCGTCTGGTCCACCGTCGCCAGCTCCGTCAGGTCCTCGGTCAGCCGATCGAGGATCTTCCTCCCGAGCTCGGTGTGGGCCATCTCGCGTCCACGGAACATGATCGTCACCTTCACGCGCGCGCCGGCCTCCAGGAACCGGACGACGTGCCCCTTCTTCGTCTCGTAGTCGTGGCGGTCGATCTTCGGCCGGAACTTGATCTCCTTGACCTCGATCCTCGCCTGCCGCTTGCGCGCCTCCTTCTGGCGGACCGCCCGCTCGTACTTGTACTTGCCGTAGTCCATGATCCGGCACACCGGCGGGTCGGCCTGCGGAGCGACCTCGACCAGGTCGAGGTCCTGCTCCTGCGCCTGGCGCAGGGCGTCCCGCGTCGGCACGATCCCGATCTGGGCGCCATCGGGTCCAACCAACCGGACCTGCGGCGACCGGATCCGCTCGTTGATGCGCGGCTCAACCGAGACCGCGGATCACCTCCATCGAAGCGGAAGGCGCGTCACGAGCGGTGATGAGCGGATCGGACCATGGACCACCGAGTATAGGGGGTGCTCGAACGGGGTGTCGACGAGCCCAACCTCACACGGGGCGGACGTTCGCCGCCTGCTGGCCCTTCTCACCGTCGACGACGTCGAACTCGACCTGCTGCCCTTCCTGCAGGGAGCGGTATCCCTCGCCGGCGATCGCCGAGAAGTGCACGAAGATGTCGTCGCCATCCTCACGGGAGATGAAGCCGTAGCCCTTCTCGTTGCTGAACCACTTGACCGTTCCCGTGCTCACCTCGTCCTCCTTGCTCATGGCGGCGGGCCGCCCGATCCGAAGCGAGCGTATTGGAACCCATCGGGGCGCTTGCGGTCAACACCGGGCGAGCCGGGAGGGGGCCGCCGATCGCGACCCCCTCCTCGGCCCGCTCAGCCGACCTTCAGCGCGGCCTGCCGGCAGGCGTAGCGCTCCTGCTCGGCGAAGGTCCCGGATCCCACGAGGCTGAGGCCGGCGATCCAGTTCGCGTCGAGCTCGGCCTGGGTCGCGGGATCGGCGTCTCGGTCGAAGCTCAGGATGTCGATCCCCCGGGCGTAGTCGACGGAGTACACGTAGGTGTCGTCGATCCAGTACGCCGCTCCGGCCTGGGTCGCGACCGGCTGGAAGTACCCGACCTCGTTGATCGTCCCGTAGCGCTTGTCGATCTCGAAGAAGCGGACGCCGTGCTCGTACCAGCTCGCGGCCACGACCCCGTCGCCCTCGGTGAACCAGTGACCGGAGCAGCCGAGCGCGTTCGCCGCGGGACTGCCGTCGGCCCAGGTCCCGTTCAGCGGCCGGAACACCTCGAGCTGCTGGATCGTCGTCCGCTCCTCGCGGTCGAAGTTCACGATGCCCCAGGTCGAGAGCCCACCGGCCGTCGAGCAGAAGGTGTTGAGGTTGCTCTCGGAGTTGCCGATCACCAGCTCTCCGGGCTCCATGATCTCCCGGACCCGCTGGATCGAGACCGACCGCGGGCTCACCGGGAAGTCCACGCCTGCCTCCGCCGTGGGGATGATCTCCTCTTCCTCCGGGTCCTCGGGGCGCGGCCGCGGCACCCAGTCGAGGGCGTCGGTGCGCACGTTGTTGTGCTGCAGGCGGTTGTCCTGCGACGCGCGGTTCCCCTGCGCCAGGACCTTCGGCTTCAGCGGGGTGGCCTGCGGGTCGAGGACGCCGGGGTCGAGGATCAGGCGGGTCGTCGAGTCGCTGATGATGAGCCCGCTCTCGTCGCGGTTCAGGGCGTGGATCCCCGAGACGTTGACGCCGTTGAGGTCCCGGGTCCACGTGCCGACCGGATCCACACGGCCCAGGCGGGCGTCGACCTTGTAGATCCGGCCGGTCCGTCCGTAGATCACCGAGCACGTCGCGTCCGCGCACTCCGCGGTGTGCTCCGCGAGGCCGGCGGCGGTGCCGCGTCCCATCACGCGGTCGTTCGAGGAGGCGACCAGGCGCGGCAAGGCCGGGTTCGTCACGTCGATCACGGTGATGCCCGTCGTGACCGGGTTGATCCCGACCAGCAGGGCGCCGTCGGCGGCGATCACGACGGTCCGCCCGTCGTCGCTCACCTTCACGTCCTCGTTCTGCGCGTGCGCGAACGGGAAGTGCCCGGCGGGGACCGGCCGCTCGGGGTTCGTCACGTCGTAGATCGACAGGCCCTTGAGGCCGGTCGCGTAGAAGAACTTCTTGTTGCCGAGGTCGGGCCGGACGACGACCTCGCCACCCACCCCCGGGGAGTCGATCGGGATCGTCCCGTGGTACGTCACGTTGTCGGTCGAGATCGGGCCGGAGCCGAGATCCTGCTTGACGACGAGCTGGTCGGCCGTCGCCGTGGCCGGCAGGAGGGACCCTCCGAGCAGGAGGGCGGCGATCAGGGCTGGTCTACGCATCTGCGGCACCTCTCTGGTCGCGGCCCGCATCCGACGCGGGCCCTTCTCCGGAGAGGTTCGGCGTCAGCGAGACCCCACCCTTTGTGCAGATGCACGAAACCGGGGGATCGGCGGACGGTCCGCCACTACCAGTCGGGATCGAGGCTGCGCCCGTAGTCGTCCTGGAGGCGGAAGGTGTCGTCCTCGGTCGTGTACCCGTAGGCGACCTCGAGGACGCGGCCGCGCTTCGGGCCCTCGTTGGAGATCCGGTGCGGCTCCTCGGCCTGGACGACGAATTCGTCGCCGGGCTTCGCCTCGATCACGCGGTTGCCGATCTGGATCCGCAGCCCCTCATCGAGGACCACCCACATCTCGTCGCGGAGCTGGTGGTAGTGCTCCGATGTCTCCTGGCCCGGCTCGATCGCGATGACGCGGACCGAGGAGGGCTGGTTCAGCGCGTAGGTCGTCACCTTCCCCCAGGGCTTCTCGACGATCATCCGATCACCCCTCCTCCTTCGGCAGCGCCTCCAGCAGGTTCGCCATCTCGATCGCGGAGCAGGCCGCCTCCCACCCCTTGTTCCCCTGCTTCCCGCCGGCCCGGTCGAGCGCCTGCTCGAGCGTCTCGG
>DATLGG010000039.1:0-2620 GCA_035540615.1 Actinomycetota bacterium
GGCGTGGAGCTTGTACGCCTCGACGATCCGCTGGACGAGCTTGTGCCGGACGACGTCCTGGTGCGAGAACTCCACGAAGCCGATCCCGTCGATCGAGCTGAGGATGTCCCGCACCTGGATCAGCCCGGACGCCTGGTCGCGGGGCAGGTCGATCTGGGTCACGTCGCCGGTGACGACGACCTTCGAGCCGAAGCCGAGCCGGGTCAAGAACATCTGCATCTGCTCCGGCGAGGTGTTCTGCGCCTCGTCGAGGATGATGAACGACGAGTTCAGGGTGCGCCCTCGCATGTACGCGAGCGGCGCGACCTCGATCGTCCCCCGCTGCATCAGGCGCTGGAACGAGTCCGCGTCCATCATGTCGTAGAGCGCGTCGTACAGCGGCTTGAGGTACGGATCGATCTTCTCGTAGAGCGTGCCGGGCAGGAAGCCGAGCCGCTCCCCGGCCTCGACCGCCGGACGGGTCAGGATGATCCGGGAGATCTTGCGCTCCTGCAGGGCCTTCACCGCGCTCGCGACGGCGAGGTAGGTCTTCCCCGTCCCGGCGGGCCCGACCGAGAAGGTCACGGTGCTCCGGCGGATCGCGTCGACGTAGCGCTTCTGCCCGACGGTCTTCGGAGCGATCGATGTCCCGCGGGAGCTGATCACGACGTCGCCGAGGACGTCCGCGGGGCGCCCCTCGTCGCGCTTCAGGATCCCGATCGTCTGATGGATGGCCTCCGGGGTGAGGTTCTGCCCGCGCTCGAGCAGCAGGAGGAGGTCCTCGAAGATCTGCGCCGCGCGGTCGACCTCCTCTCCCTCGCCCCCGATCGTGATCTCGTTGCCGCGGACCAGGATCTGGAGATCGAACGCCGCTTCGACGATCTTCAGGAACTCGTCGCGATGTCCGAGGAGGCTGACCATCGGGCGGTTGCCCGGGACCAGGATCTTGACCTGCTTCGTGGCCTTCGCCAAGTCGTCTATCTCGCTTTGGGAAAAGGGGCCGCCTGGGCGACCCCGCTGCGCGCGATTATACCCACCAGCCTGCGGTTATCCCGGGGGCCATCCGAGGCGCCGACCGCCGAGGAGGTGGATGTGGAGGTGATGGACGCTCTGCCCCGCGTCGTCGCCGATGTTCGTGACGAGCCGCCATCCGGTGCGGTCGATGCCGTCGGCCCGGGCGAGGTGCGCCGCGACCTGGAACAGCTCTGCGGCAAGCTCGGCGTGACGGTCGCGGATCGCGCGGGCGGAGTCGATGTGCTCCTTCGGGATCACGAGGATGTGGGTCGGCGCTACGGGGTCGATGTCGCGGAAGGCGAGGACGTCGTCGGACTCGTGGACGATGTCAGCCTCCACCTCCTTCGCCACGATGCGGCAGAACAGGCAGGTTGCCATGGGCGGATTATCTCCCGAGACGCCCGTAGCGGGCGAGGACCAGCGAAGCCCCGACGATCGCCGCCGTCTCGGTCCGCAGGAGGGTCGGCCCGAGCGAGGCAAGGAGCGCGTCACGCTCGGCGCCGCCGGACGCCTCCTCCTGCGTGAGACCGCCCTCGGGGCCGACGAGGATGAGCACTCGCGCAGGCCGTTCCTGAGGCAGGAGGCCGAGGAGGCCGTCGTCCGCCTCCTCGTAGAGGACGCACGAGAGCGTGCCGACCGGCGCCGCCTCGAGCGCCTCGGTCCATGGGACCGGGCCATCGACCGGTGGGAGATAGGGCCGGCCCGACTGCTTCGCCGCTTCGCGGACGACGCGGCGGAGACGCTCGAGGCCCGCGGGATGACGAACGGTGCGCTCGGTCTCGAGCAGCAGGATCCGGTCGACCCCGAGCTCGGTCAGCTTCTGGAGCCCCCAGGTGAGCCGGTCGCCCTTCGGCGGAGCGAGCGCGACGGTCACGTGCGGAGCGGGCCTCGGCTCCACGCGCCGCTCCTGCACGCGGGCGACGACCCGGCGGGCGTCCGACGCCTCCACGACGCAGGTGGCGATGGCCCCCTCGCCGTCCCCGGACTCGAGCATGTCCCCGTCACGCAGCCGCCGGGCCCCCGCCGCGTGCCGCGCCTCGTCGCCCTCGAGGACGACCATCCCGCCGACCTCGGGGGCCCCCGCGAAGAACCGCGGCAGGCTCATGACCGGCGGCGGAGCGTGGCCCGCGAGGGCCCGCCGCGGGATTCCTCCCCTCGGAGCTCGGCGAGCTGCTCGAGCAGGGCGCGCTCGCGCTTGGGGAGGGAGGCGGGAAGCTCGACCTCGACCTGGAGGTAGAGGTCCCCTCGGCCGCGCCGTTGCAGGTGCGGGACGCCCCCGCCGCGGACCCGGAGCACGGTGCCGGAGGGAGTGCCGGGCGCGATGCGGACCGTCTCCGGGCCGTGGATCGTGTCGACCTCGAGGTCGGCGCCGAGGATCGCCTGGGTGAACGGAACCGGGAGCGTGGCGGCCAGGTCGGCTCCCCGGCGCTCGAACACCAGGTGCGGTTCGACCCGCAGCGAGAGGAGGAGATCGCCGGGCCGTGCCCCCCGCGGCCCGTCATCGCCGCGCGCTTCGACGCGCACCTCGATCCCGTCGTCGACCCCCGGGGGGATCTCGACGGTGACGTCGTCGACGCGCGCCTCGAGGCCGTTCCCGCCGCAGCGGTCGCAGGGGTCGGGGATGACC
>DATLGG010000040.1:0-2624 GCA_035540615.1 Actinomycetota bacterium
CTCCTCGTGGTGATCTTCGCGCTCACCGCGTTCCCGCTCGGACCCGAGTGGGACCGCGAGGAGCTCGGCGCGTTCGCGCGGCCGGCTGCGCTCCTCGTGGGGGCCGCCGTCGTGGTCACGGTCGCGTGGGTGCTCGTGCGCCGCCGCCCCGCCTCGGGGTCGGCACCGAGCGCCATCGGGCCGATCGCGGCGATCGCGGCGGCGGCGGTCCTGATCGGATCGGTGGCCGCCGGCGGAGGGCTGCGGGTCGAGGGGGACCGTTGCCCGCGGGGGCCGCTCTCGGCCTACCTCTCGACGTTGCCGAAGGATGCCGTCATCGCCGGCGATCCCGTCGACATGACCTGCGTCCCGCTCGTCGCCCAGCGGCCGGTCGTGATGTCCAGGAAGCTCTACGGGGTCCGTCACCGCGACCGGATGCGGGACCTCGTCGACGCGTACTACGGCGGCTCGGTCGAGGCGATCCTGCGCCTGCGCGAGCGCTACGGCGCCGAACACCTCGTCGTGCGGCCGGACCTCCTGCTCGCCCGCGACCTCACCGGCCCCTGGCGACGGATGGAGCCGTTCACGTCGCAGCGGCGGCGGCTGATGCGGTCGGTTCCGCGCCCGGCGGCACTCGAGCTTCCCATCAAGTGCCGGACCTACGAGGGACCGCGCGCCCACGTCGTCGATCTCGCCTGCGTCGAGCGCGAGCTGGGCTAGGAGCTTCTCTCCCGGGAGCGCGCCCGCTCGATCGCCTCTTTCCGCTCGAGCCGTGCCTGTCGGCGCAACGCCGCCTCGCGCTGCCGCTGGCGCTCCTCGTCGGTCTCCGCGAGCAACGGCGGGACCTTCCGGGGCTGGCCGTGCTCGTCGACCGCGACGAAGACGAGGTACGCGCTCGAGGTGTGCGTGACGCGGCCGGTCGTGAGGCTCTCCGACTCGACCCGGACGCCGACCTCCATCGAGGTCGTGAACGCTTCGTTCACCGAGGCCTTGAGCGTGACCAGGTCGCCGAGGTACACCGGCTGGAGGAACGACATCTCGTCCATGACCGCCGTGACCGCGAGACCGCCGGCGTGCTTCGCGGCGGCGAGGCCCGCGGCGTTGTCGACGAGCTTCATGATCGTGCCGCCGTGCACGTTGCCGGCGATGTTCGCGTCGGCGACCTGCATGATCTGGGCGAGGACGATGCGGGACGCCGAGACGGGCTTGGGGGTGAGGTCGACCGGCCCGGCGGAGCCCTGGATCACCCGGCCGCCCCGATCGAGCGGAGGACCTGCCGCGCGATCACGATCCGCTGGACCTGGTTCGTCCCCTCGTAGATCTGGGTGATCTTCGCGTCGCGCATCATCCGCTCGACGCCGTACTCGCGCATGTACCCGTAGCCGCCGAGCATCTGGACCGCGTCGGTGGTGACCGCCATCGCGGTGTCGGAAGCGTGGCACTTCGCGACCGCGGCGTGGTAGGTCATCTTCGGGTCCTTCGCGTCGGTCGCGGCCGCGGCGCGGTAGGTGAGCATCCGCGCGGCCTCGACCTGCATCGCCATGTCGGCGAGCATGAACTGCAGACCCTGGAACTCCGCGATCTTCTTCCCGAACTGCTCGCGCTCGGTGAGGTAGCGCGAGGCGACGTCGAAGGCTCCCTGCGCGATGCCGAGCGCCTGCGCCGCGATCGTCGGCCGCGAGTAGTCGAGGGTCTGCATCGCGTACGTGAAGCCCTTCCCCTCCTCGCCGAGCAGACGGTCCTCGGGGATCTCGACGTTGTCGAGGTAGACCTCCCGCGTGGGCGACCCGCGGATGCCGAGCTTCTTCTCGGACTTGCCGACCGAGAAGCCTTCGTCATCGGAGTGGACGATGAACGCGGAGATGCCCTTCGTGCGCATCGACGGGTCCTTCGTCGCGAACACCGTGTAGCGGTCGGAGGCCCCGGCCCCGGTGATGAAGCGCTTCGTCCCGTGCAGCCGGAAGCCGCCGTCGGTCCGCTCGTAACGCGTCTGGAGCGACCCGGCGTCGGACCCCGCGCCCGGCTCCGTGAGCGCGTACGACATCTGGTTGTCCCCACGCGAGATCCCGCCGAACAGCGCGGTCTTCTGCTCGTCGGAGCCCGCCAGCAGGACGGGGATCGCCCCGAGCCGGTTGACGAGCGGGATGAGCGACGCGCTCGCCGAGATCCGCGCGATCTCCTCGACCATGACGGCCATCGTCAGCGAGCCGCCACCGGCCCCGCCGTGCTCCTCCGGGTACCCGACCGCCATCAGCTCGTTCTCGACGAAGAGCTTGTGGACGTCCCACGGGAACTCGTCCTCCTCGTCGATGTCCGCCGCCCGCGACGCGAGCCTCTCCTCACAGATCTCGCGCACGAGCCCCCGGAACTCCTCGAGCTCCTCCGGCAGATTGAAGAGGTCCATGCCCGGAATCTTAGGGCATGGTCACCCACTAGGCTCAGGCTCGGTCTCGCCTCGGCGGCCTCAAGGGCCCTCCAACTCCGCCGCACGGAGATCTCTATGTCGTCGCTCGGTCACTGCTCTGCTGTTTGCGCCAGCCGTAGCGGGTGAGGCCTTGCGGCTTGTGGATGTTGAGCATGAGGACGACCAACAGGACGATGGCTCCCCCCACCGAGTGCGGCAAGGTGTGGCCCAGGCCCCGTAC
>DATLGG010000041.1:0-13417 GCA_035540615.1 Actinomycetota bacterium
ACCCCTGCGAGCGCCACCCCGCGCTCGACCGCTTCGGCGTGGACCCGGCGCACGACCTCCGGCGGAACGAGCGGGCCGCCGTGGAGGGAACCGTCGACGAGCACGAGGTCGCCCCTCGCCGCTTCGCGCACGGTTCGCGCCACCTCGCCCCACTCCGCCCACTCGCGGAGGGCGTCCACCGGGCGAGGCAGGTCGGGGATCCGCTCGGGCGCCGTGCCGCAGAGCTCAGCGAGCACCTCGCGAGCGAGGGTCTGCATCTCGGCCGCCGAGAGCGCCCGCACGTGCAGGGGAGGGGATTCGACGAGATCGGTCACGCCGCCGTGGAGGCGCACGCGAGCCGCCCGCGTGGCCGCGACCTGGAACGACCGCCCGTCGGCGACGGTGCAGGAGCCCCCGTCGACCGCCCAGACGGTGCCGGGATCGCTCACGGGGACCCGCTCAAGCGCGAAGGCGTCCGGATGACCCTCGACGACGAGGTCCTCGGCCAGGCCGAGCTGCCCCTCGGCGACCCGGATCTGCGACGCCGGTCGCTCGAGGAGGTCGGCGACGAAGCTCGCCGCCTCCTCGACCCCGACGCTGTCCGCCAGGTCCATGCCCACGCGGGCCCCCTCCATCCACCGCAGGATACGCGGCGCCGCCGACACGCCGCGCAGCACGTCGAGCGGGCCCGGTTGACACCTCTACCGGGCGGCCGTAGCATGCCCCTCGTCCGCCGGCTCGACCGGCGCGACGAAGGACCCACAGAGGCTGAGTAGAGAACGCGGCGCCTCGGCGCCGCGGCCCCAAAGGTTTCTGTGGGTCCTTCGTCGTTCCCGCGTTTCCCGCCGCCGGCCGGGGGTAGACAGGCAGCGCCGACGCCGCCTCCCGGCGTTTCAGCGGAACGGGACTACAATGCGCAGCCGAGGACGACCATGACGCTCGAAGAACCAGACATCATCGAGGACGAAGAGACCGAAGAGGAGGAGGACGGCGCCGACATCGGGGAGACCCCCGAGGACGTCGAGTCGAGCCTCGACGAGCTGCTGGCGAAGCGGGAGAAGACCGAGTCCGAGGCCTCTCCCGACGCCACGATCGAGGAGGCGATCCCGCCGAGCAGCCGCGAGGAGCGGGTCGAGACCCTGACGGTCAAGGTGGTTCCCCAGCAGCCGACCGAGTTCACGTGCCGGAACTGCTTCCTGGTCAAGCATCGCAGCCAGCTCGCGAACAAGAAGCGCATGCTCTGCCGCGACTGCGCGTAGCCGACGGCACGCGAGGGTCCCTCCTCCTTCCCAGCTTCGCCTCCGGAGTGGCGCTCGCCGCCGCGTACCCGCCGATCGACGCGGGGCCGCTCGCGCTCGTCGCGTTGATCCCGCTCCTCGCCGCCGCGACGCGCGCCGAGCCGCGACCCGCCGCGCTGGCCGGACTCCTCTTCGGGCTCGTCCACTTCGGGCTCGTCACGTCGTGGCTGACGACGCAGACCTGGCTCGGCTGGGGCATCTTCACGCTCTGGCAGGCGCTCATGGCAGCCGTGGCGCTCGGCCTGATCTCGATGGCCTGGCGCGACGCGCGCCCGATCCGTTCCGCCTTCGCCGCGGCGGCGCTGTGGGCGACGGTCGAGTGGATCCGGGGGGCGTGGCCGCTCGGGGGAGTGTCCTGGATGGACCTCGGCACGAGCCAGCACGACAACCCGCTCCTGGTCCCGGCGGCGTCGTGGATCGGCTCGCTCGGTCTTTCCTTCGTCGTCGTCGCGATCAACGCGCTCCTGCTCGTCGCCGTCCGGCGCGGGGCCCCGCGCATCCTTCCCGCGCTGCTCGCCGTCGGTCTGGCGCTGGCCCCGGCGCTGATCCCGCTGGGGGCCCCGACCGGAGGCGAGGTGGATGTCGCGATCGTCCAGGGGAACGTGCCGGAGCGCCTTGCCGAGGAGGACCGGCTGATCCGCGACCGCCTCGTCGTCGAGAACCACGCCCGCGTGAGCGAGCGACTCGTCGAGGATCCGCCCGACCTCATGGTCTGGCCGGAGAACGCCCTCGATGCCGACCCGACGCGCGATCCGCTGCTCGGCAGCCGCGTCTTCGACGTCGTCACCTCCGTCGGCTCGCACGCCGTGATCGGTGCGATCACGACCGACGCCGAGGGACAGCGCTTCAACGAGAACCTCCTGTACGCGCCGAACGGGGCGCTCGTCGACCGGTACGCGAAGAACCACATCCTCCCGTTCGGTGAGTTCGTCCCGCTGCGCCGGTACCTGTCGTGGGTCCCCGACGTCGCCCGCGTCCGCGACGACCTCACCCCGGGGGAGGAGCCCGGGCGCTTCGCGATCCCCGGCGCCTCCTTCGCCACGGCGATCTGCTTCGAGAACAACTTCGCGGCGCTGATCCGTTCGTTCACCACCGAGCGTGACGGCTTCATCGTCCTGACGACGAACAACTCGAGCTTCATGCGCAGCGCGGCGCCCGACCAGCACGTCGCGCTGTCGGAGATGCGCGCGGTCGAGACGGGGCGCTGGGTCGTCCACGCGGCGCTCACCGGTCGGAGCGCGTTCATCGACCACCGCGGGCGGGTGCTCGAAAGCAGCGACCTGTTCGTGCCGGCGATGCTGCGACGAGCCGTCCCGCAGGCGAACGGCCGGACGGTCTACGACCGCATCGGCGGCGCGATCCCGTGGGTGCTCCTCGCATCGTCCGTCCTCGCCCTCGTTGCGGTCCGGCCCGCGCGACGACGCCGGCCGCAGCCGCTCGCACCGGACCCCCGGGTGGCCGTGGTCCTCCCCACGTACAACGAGGCGGCCACCGTGGGCGAGGCGATCCGGCGCGTCCGCGCGCAGGGCGTCTCCGTCATCGTCGTCGACGATTCCTCACCGGACGGGACGGCCTCGGTGGTCCGGGACCTCGGCGACCCCGAGGTCGAGCTGATCGAGCGGAGCGGGAAGCTCGGCCTCGCCTCCGCCTACGCCACGGGGTTCCGCCGGGCCCTCGAGGCCGGGTTCGACCTCGTCGTGGAGATGGATGCGGACCTCTCGCACCGTCCGGAGGACCTCCCGGGGCTCCTCGCGGCGGCGGGGGACCACGACCTCGTGATCGGAAGCCGCTATATCCCTGGCGGGGGGGTCCGCAACTGGGGCCCGTTCCGGCGGGTCCTGTCGCGGGCGGGGAACGTCTACGCGCGCCTGATCCTCGGCCTGCCGGTCCGCGACGCGACGAGCGGCTTCCGCGTCTTCCGCCGGGGACTGCTCGCGCGGCTCCTCGAGGACGGCATCCGGAGCGAGGGCTACGCGTTCCAGGTCGAGCTCGCGTACCGGGCGTGGCGACTCGGGTACGCGGTGGGGGAGGCTCCGATCCTGTTCGAGGAGCGGCGGGCGGGGGAGTCGAAGATCTCGCAGGCGATCGTCGTCGAGGCGCTGTGGGAGATCCTCCGCTGGGGGGTCCGGGACCGCCTCCGGCGCGTCAGCGGCGCTCGCAGCGCCAGATCGCGAGGCGCCACAGCAGACGGCTCCCGCGCTCCCGGAGGGTGAGCAGCCCGTCCGCCATCAGCTTCGCGAGAGCCTTCGAACGGGCAACGAGCGCCGGCAGCGGGAACTCGCGCTCGGCCAGCGGGACGATGTTCCGCTCGCCGAAGATCCGCCGGGCCGCCGCCAGCACGCGGTTCTCGTCCTGGAGGGACGCCGTCGGCAGGTAGAGCCGCCCGCCGGACTTCAGGCAGGTCCCGATCGTCTCGAGCATCTGGATCGGCACCTCGGCTCCGGTGGCGCCCCCCGCGTACCCCCCCGGGAACCACCCGCTGACCTCCGCCACCTCGTCGGGGATCCCGGACACGTCGCCGATCACGACCTCGGCCTCGACGTCGCGGAGCGGCTCGAAGAGCGACCCCGCTCGGAACTCGGTCCGGTCCGCCAGGCCGAGCCGCTCGGCGTTCGCCCGCGCGACCTCGACCGAGGGCGCGGAGATGTCGGAGCCGTAGACGCGGCCGGCTCCGAGCTTCGCCGCGACGAAGCTCAGCACGCCGCTCCCGCATCCGACGTCGATGACGGTCTCGCCCGGGCGGACCTCCAGGGCGTCGGCGACGACCGCGCTCGTCTTCGAGGGCGGGAACACGCTGGGGGAGAGCAGGAGGGTGAAGGGTCCTCCCCGGCCCGTCCACTCGAACGGGGTGGAGCCGGCGGGATCTGGGTAGGTGGGCATCTGCACAGCCTACCCCAGCAGTGGTTGAATCGCTCCATGGACGAAGACGCCCTGACGCTCGGCATCGAGGAGGAGTTCCAGATCGTCGGGCCCGACGGCGAGCTCCGGGCCCACATCGAGGCGGTGATGGAGCGCGCCTTCGCGATCTCCGACCTCGGGGACCTCGTGAAGCCCGAGTTCCTCCAGTCGACGGTCGAGGTCGGGACGAAGGTCTGCCGCGACGTCGCCGAGGCGCGGGTGGAGATCACCCGGATGCGCCGCGGGCTCGCCACGATCCTCGACGAGGCCGGCCTTCGTCTCGTCTCGGCCGGCACCCATCCGTTCTCGCGCTGGCAGGACCAGCAGGTGACCGAGAAGGAGCGCTACCACACGCTCGAGCAGGAGATGCAGGACGTCGCGCGGGAGCTCCTCATCTTCGGGATGCACGTGCACATCGGCATCCCCGACCCAGAGCTCCGGATCGACATCTTCAACGAGGCGCGGTACTTCCTCCCGCACCTGCTCGCGCTCTCGGCGTCGAGCCCCTTCTGGATGGGCCGCGACACCGGCCTCAAGTCCTACCGCAGCGTCGTGTGGTCCCGGTTCCCGCGCACCGGGATCCCGCCGCATTTCGAGTCCTGGGCCGAGTGGCAGAACTACGTCCAGCTCCTGCAGAAGACGAACTCTCTGCCGGATCCGTCGAAGATCTGGTGGGACCTTCGTCCCCACGGCGTCTTCCCGACGATCGAGTTCCGGATCTGCGACGCCGCGACACGGATCGACGAGACGATCTGCCTCGCCGCGATCATCCAGGCCTTCGTCGCCAAGCTGATCAAGCTGCGACAGCAGAACCTCGGCTTCCGGACGTACGCGCCGAAGCTGATCCGCGAGAACAAGTGGCGCGCGATGCGGATGGGCATCGAGGGCAAGCTCATCGACTTCGGCAAGCAGGAGGAGGTCCCGGAGCCCGACCTCATCGAGGAGATCATCGGCTTCGTCGACGACGTCGTGGATGACCTCGGCTCGCGCAAGGAGGTCGAGTACGCCCGGACGATCCTTCGTGAAGGGACCAGTGCCGAGCGTCAGCTCCGGATCTTCCGGGAGACGGGTGACCTCCAGAAGGTCGTCGACCACCTCGCCGAGGAGACGGTCGCGGGCACCGAGCCCGAGGTCGTCGCGGAGGCCCCGGCCCTCGAGGACTGACCCCGCGAGGGCCCCTTCCCTCGGACGCCCATAATGGACCTTATGTAAAGTAGAGGGAGGAGGAGTCCCTCCCGTGCGTTTCCGCTGCAGGCGTGTAGGCTCCCCCGCGATGCCGCTGCCAACCCGGATCCTGGTCGGACTCGCCGTGGCCGGTGCTGCCTTCGCCCTCCTGGCGCCGCTCCGGTGCCGGCCCGCGATCGAGGTGCTCGAGACGGGCCCCGGGATCACCGTGGACCGGCCGACGGCCGGCGAGGTCACCTGCGACCGCCTCCTCCTGCCGGACCACCGCGGCCCCGTCGAACCGGCTCGCTGGCCCGCGGCGCTCGGGGCCGTCGTCCTCGGCGGGGTGACGGCCTCCGCGCTGCCGGCGTCCGCGCGTGAGGCCGGCCCTCCCCGGCCGGGGGAGACGGAGGAGGATCGATGATCCGCGCGGCGGGCCTGGTGAAGCGCTACGGCGAGGTCACCGCCCTCGCGGGGCTGGACCTCGAGGCGACCCCGGGGAGCGTCCTCGGGTTGCTCGGTCCCAACGGGGCCGGGAAAACGACCGCGGTACGGATCCTGACCACGCTCCTGGAGGCCGACGGCGGCGAGGCGACCGTGGCCGGGCTCGACCTCCGCACGCAGCCAGGGCGCGTCCGCGAGCGGATCGGCCTGTCCGGCCAACACGCCGCGGTGGACGAGCACCTGACCGGCTTCGAGAACCTCGACATGGTCGGCCGCCTCTACCGGCTCGGGGCCCGACGCTCGCGGGAGCGCGCGCGGGAACTGCTCGAGCGCTTCGACCTCGCCGAGGCGGCGGATCGGCCAGCGAAGACCTACTCCGGAGGGATGCGCCGGCGCCTCGACCTCGCGGCCGCCCTCGTCGCCGAGCCGGAGGTGCTTTTCCTCGACGAGCCGACCACCGGGCTCGATCCACGCAGCCGCGCACAGATGTGGGACACGATCGCGGAGCTCGTCCGCGGCGGTTCGACCGTCCTGCTGACCACGCAGTACATGGAGGAGGCGGATCGGCTCGCCGACCACATCGTCGTCATCGACCGCGGCCGCAAGATCGCCGAGGGGACGGCTGACGAGCTCAAGTCGCAGGTCGGCGGCGAGCGGATCGAGCTCGTGGTCGAGGACGCCTCCGCGATCCCGGAGGTGATGACGGTGCTCGCCGAGGTGAGCGACGAGGAGGTGCTCGTGGACGAGCAGGCACGACGGCTCACGGCGGCCGCCGGGCAGGGCGATGGGGCCGGCGACCTGCGGCGAGTCCTCGAGATGCTGGGCGATCGCCGGATCGGCGTCGTGGACGTCGGCCTTCGACGCCCCACGCTCGACGACGTCTTCCTCACCCTGACCGGCCACTCCGCAGAGCACGTGGTCGAGGAGGGCGAGTCGCCCGGCGGGGGCACGGACGACGGAGGCGCCTCGTGAGCACGCGGTTCGCACCGATCGCGGATGGGCTCGTCGTCGCGAAGCGGAACCTGATCAAGATCCGGCGCGTCCCCGAGCTGCTGATCTGGACGACGATGTCGCCGATCATGTTCGTCCTGCTGTTCGCCTACGTCTTCGGCAGCTCGATCGAGATCCCCGGCACGACCTACCGCGAGTTCCTGATCGCCGGGGTGTTCGTCCAAACCGTGATCTTCGGCTCGACCTACACCGGGGCCGGTCTCGCCGAGGACATGACGAAGGGGATCATCGACAGGTTCCGTTCCCTCCCGATGTCGGATGCGGCGGTTCTCGTGGGACGCACGACGAGCGACATCCTCTACAACTCGATCTCGATCACGGTGATGTCGATCACCGGCCTCATCGTCGGGTGGCGGATCCGAACCGCGTTCCTGCCGGCGCTCGGCGGGTTCCTGCTGCTGCTCCTGTTCGCGTACGCGGCCTCGTGGATCATGGCCTACGTCGGCCTGCGCGTGGCGAGCGTGGAGGTGGTCCAGAACGCCTCGTTCATGTTCATCTTCCCGCTGACCTTCATCGCGAACACGTTCGTCCGCGCGGAGCTGCTGCCCACTCCCCTGCGCGTCTTCGCCGAATGGAACCCGGTCTCCGCGGTGGCCCAAGCGGTGCGCGAAGCCTTCGGCAACACCCCGGCCGGTCCCCCACCCGACGTCTGGTCCCTGCGCAACCCGGTCCTCTACTCGCTGATCTGGGTCGCGATCATCCTCGCGGTGTTCATCCCCCTCTCGGTCGGCCGCTTCAAGAAGGCCGCGACCCGCTGAGTCAGTCCCAGCGGCAACGGGGGGTCCGAGCGGCCTTCGCCTCGTCGAGTCGCCGGACCGGGGTCGTCACCGGAGCCTCGTGGAGGAGCTGCTGGCCCTCCTCGTCCGCAGCCTCGCGCGCGACCTGGAGGAGCGCGTCGGCGAACGCGTCCAGCGTCTCCCGGGACTCGGTCTCGGTCGGCTCGACCATCATCGCCTCCTCGACGATCAGCGGGAAGTAGACCGTCGAGGGGTAGTAGCCGAGGTCGATGAGGCGCTTCGCCACGTCCATCGCGCGGATGCCGTGCTTGCGCAGGCCCCTCGCGGTCGAGACGAACTCGTGCATCGGCCGCCCCTCGAAGGCGAGCGGGAACGCCTCCTTCACCCGTTCGGCGAGGTAGTTCGCGTTCAGCACCGCGCGCTCCCCCACCTCACGCAGGCCGTCGCCGCCGTGGCCGAAGACGTACGCGTAGGCGCGGACGAGCACGCCGAAATTCCCGTTGAAGCCCTGGATCCGCCCGATCGAGTGCGGGCGGTCCTGGTCGAGGTAGAAGCGCCCGGTGTCCGCCCGCTGGACGACCGGCGCCGGCAGGAACGGCGCGAGCCGCCCCTTCACCGCGACCGGCCCCGCGCCGGGTCCCCCGCCGCCGTGGGGCGTCGCGAACGTCTTGTGCGTGTTCATGTGCACGATGTCGAAGCCCATGTCGCCGGGGCGCACGCGACCGACGATCGCGTTGAGGTTCGCGCCGTCGTAGTACAGGAGCCCCCCTGCCTCATGGATGATCCGCGCGATCTCGGTGATGTCCTGCTCGAACAGGCCGAGCGTGTTCGGGTTCGTGATCATGAGCCCGGCGACGTCGTCGTCGACGAGCTTCTCGAGGGCCGAGAGGTCGACGAGCCCGCGCGCGTCCGACGGCACCTCGACGACGTCGTACCCGCCGAGCGTGACCGACGCCGGGTTCGTGCCATGCGCCGAGTCGGGGATCACGATCTTGCGCCGCCGCTCGCCGTTCCGCTGGTGGTAGGCCCGCATGATCAGGAGGCCCGTGAGCTCGCCCGAGGCGCCGGCGGCCGGCTGGAAGGTCGCCCGCGTCATCCCCGTCACCTCGCAGAGCGCCCGCTCGAGCCGCCAGAGGAGCTCGAGGGCGCCCTGGGCGCTGTGGTCGGGCTGATGCGGGTGGAGCCGCTGGAAGCCGGGAAGCGCGGAGACCGTGTCCGCGATCTTGGGGTTGTACTTCATCGAGCAGGACCCCAGCGGATAGAAGCCGGTGTCCACGCCGTAGTTCCGCTGGGACAGTCGCGTGTAGTGGCGAACGAGGTCCCGCTCCCCCACCTCCGGCAGCGGAGCCGCGTCCACGCGCCGATGCTCCTCCGGGATCTCGGCCGCGGGAACGTCGAGGGCCGGGAACGAGGAGCCGCGCCGTCCCGGCCGGGAGAGCTCCTTCAGCGTCACGGGGATCTCGGGATCGCCGACGCGGACCGGGGCGCCGGTGCGGCTCACGCGAGCACCTCCCCCAGGGCCTCGGCGAGGCCGTCGATCTCCCCGCGCGTCCGTCGCTCCGTGCAGGCGACGAGCAGTGAGTCGTCGACCACGGGGCCGACCAGGTAGCCGACCTCGAGCAGCGTGTCACGCACCTCGGTCGCCGGGCGGTCGAACGTCAGCGCGAACTCCTTGAAGAACGGCTCGTCGGGATGCGCCAGCCGCGCGCCCGCCGCGACCAGCCGGTCGGCCGCGTAGCGCGCCTTCGCCGCGCAGGCCTCACCCACCTCGACGAGACCCCGCGGGCCGAGCCAGGACAGGTAGACCGCCGCGGCGATCGCCATGAGCGTTTGGTTCGTGCAGATGTTCGAGGTCGCCTTCGCCCGCCGGATGTGCTGCTCGCGCGTCTGCAGGGTCAGCACGTATCCGAGGTTGCCGTCGACGTCGCTCGTCTCGCCGACGATCCGCCCCGGCATCCGCCGGACGTCCTGCTGGGTCGCGGCGATGATCCCGAGGTACGGACCCCCGTAGCTCAGGTGGTTGCCGAGGACCTGCCCCTCGGCGACCGCGATGTCGGCGCCGAGCTCCCGCGGCGAGGCGAGGATCCCGAGGGCGAGGGGGTCGAAGACGTGGATCGCCCGCGCGCCGGCGGCCCGCGCCGCCTCGAACGCCTGCCGGGCCGGGCCGAGGACGCCGTGCGCGTCGGGGTGCTGGACGATCACGCAGGCAACGTCGTCCCACGCGCCCTTCCCCGTCGGCCCCGTGGCGGCGACGATCTCCGGCTCGTAGCCCGGACCCCGGCCGTAGGTGCGCAGCGTCTCGAGGTAGCGCGGGTCGAGCCGTCCGGCCACGAGGACGCGCGAGCGCCCGGTCGCGCCGCGGGCCATGTTCACGGCCTCCACGAGCGCGGTCGCGCCGTCGTAGAGGCTCGCGTTCGACACCTCCATCCCGGTGAGGTCGCAGATCATCGATTGGTACTCGAAGAGCGCCTGGAGCACGCCCTGCGACAGCTCCGGCTGGTACGGCGTGTAGGAGGTCTGGAGCTCGGAGCGGCCGGCGAGCGACCACACGAGGGCGGGGACGTAGTGGTCGTAGGCCCCGCCGCCGGCGAAGCAGACCACCTCGTCCATGTGCCGGTTCTTCGCCGCGAGCGAGCGGAGGTCCGCGAGGAGCTCCATCTCGGAGACCCCCGGCGGGAGGTCGAGCGGGCGGTCGAGCTGGACCTCGGCGGGGATGTGGGCGTAGAGGTCGTCGAGCGAGCGCAGCCCGAGCACGTCGAGCATCTCGCGGACGTCGTCGTCGGTATGGGGGGCGAATCGCACGTTGCCTGGGACCTCGATCCGGGGGGAAGGCGGAGCGCATTCTACCCGATGCTCCGCCGAACGGGTCCCCTCCCCTACCCCGCTTCGTCCTCCAGGCCGTACTTCGTCACGAGCGAGAGGTAATCGCGCTGGTAGAAGATCTTGCAGCTGACCTCGGGATACAGCTCCTTCAGGCGCCGGACCTTGCGGTTCTTCTTCGTCACGAGCTTCTGGTTCATCGTCGTGATCTCGATGTAGAGGTCCCACGCCGGGAGGTAGAAGTCCGGGGTGAAACGGGCGGTGACGTTCCCCTCCTCATCCCACTCGATGTCGAACGAGCGCGGCTCGTACTCCCACTCGATCTGGTAGAAGTCGAGCAGGCGGGCGAACTGACGTTCGCTCTCGTGGGCGAAATCGACGCTGTCGCTGGGCGGGCGGTCGGGCGGGGTCTCGGCCGGGGCCGCCCTCAAGCCCTTCCCGCGCCGGCGGCTCGCGGCGAGCGTCCGGCCTTCGCGGCCTTCTTCACGGAGCCTTCGAGGTCGCTCCAGACGCGGTCCACGGCGATCGCGAAGACCCCCTGGCCCTTCTGGAGGACGTCGAAGACCTCGCCCGGTGAGGCGGCGGCGTAGATGCGGTCGCCGTCCGACAGGAGGTTGAGCCCCTGCGGCTGCTCGCGGAGGTGTCCCTGGAGGTACTCGACCGCCTTGCGGACCTTCTGGAGCGAGACGCCGGCGTCGAGGAGCTGCTTGATGACCTTGAGCTGCAGCAGGTCCTGGAAGCTGTACAGACGCTGCGTCCCGGACCCCTCGGCGCTCTTGATGCTCGGCTTCACCAGGCCCGTGCGGTCCCAGTAGTCGAGCTGGCGGTAGGAGATGCCGATGATCTCCCCGACCTGCGGTGCGCGGTATCCCTGCTGCTCGTCTGCCATGACAACCTCGTAATTACGTGGGCGTCGGCAACCGTACCCCCGGGAGGGGCGTGAGTCAACTACTCCTCGAAATCCTCCGGGCTGACCCGATCGAGGAACTCGCGGAACTTCTCGACCTCCTGCTCCTCGTCCTCGCTCATCGTGATGCCGGCCTCGGCCATCACGTCCTCGTGGGCGAAGATCGGGACCTCGATCCGCGCCGCGAGCGCGATCGCGTCGGACGGGCGGGAGGAGATCTCCAGGCGTGTGCCGTCCCGGGCCATCTGGATCGTCGCGTAGTACGTGCCCTCGCGCAGGTCCGTGATGAGGATGCGCTCGACGACCACCTGGAGCTCGTCGAGCATGTTCTTCATGAGGTCGTGCGTCATCGGCCGGGCCGGCGTCACGCCCTGGATCGCGAGCGCGATCGCCGTAGCCTCGGCGGTCCCGATCCAGATCGGGAGGTAGCGCTCGCCGGTGCGCTCCTTCAGCAGGACGATGGGTTGGTTCGCGGGAAGCTCGACCCGCACGCCTTCGAGCCGCATCTCGATCATCGACGTTCCAGGGTACGGCCTCCCCCCAGGAGCGGCAACCGCTCAGGACGACGGTTCGCCGTCGAGGTACGGCAGGAGCGGAGCAGGGTCGTCGGCGAGCGCGGTCGGGTCGGCGACCGCAACGATGAAGGGCAGGTTCCGGAACCGCTCCCCCACGTCCATCCCGTACCCGACGACGAAGCGGTCGGGGCAGTCGAACCCGCGGTAGCGGATCTCGAGGGGCGTGATCCGGCGGACCGACTTGTCGAGCAGCGTGCAGACCTCGACCGAAGCTGGGTTGCGGGCCGCGAGCACGGACAGCAGGTAGGCCATCGTGAGCCCGGTGTCGACGATGTCCTCGACGACGATCACGTCGCGGCCGCCGATGTCGCGGTCGAGGTCCTTCATGATCCGCACGACGCCCGAGGGCGTGCCGCCGCCGTAGGACGAGATCGAGATGAAATCGACGGAGATGTTCGTCCCGACCACGCGGGCGAGGTCCGCGAGGAACGTCGCCGCCCCCTTCAGGACCCCGACGAGGATCGGCTCGCGTCCCGCGTACTCCTCGGTGATCCGCGCCCCGAGCGCACGCACGCGGTCGCGGATCTCCCGCGCCCCGTACAGGAGCTCCACGCCCGGATCCACCGCCCTATCGTACCGGCGCCTCCGCGGCCCAGGCCGTGAAGAAGGCCCGGACGGCGTCGAGCGCTCGTCGCCACCAGGCCGGCGGGACCACGGGGGCGGGCTCGACGGCCGCCGCCGCGCGGACCGGGACCTCGGCCACGACCGCTCCCCCGGCCGTATACGTCACCGTCCCGACCTCCTGTCCCTCGCGGACCGGGAGTCGGAGGCCGGGCTCGAGCCGGACCTCCCGCTCGACCTCCTCCCCACGGCGCAGGACGGCACTCGCCTCCTCCGCGAGGACCAGGGGCACGCGCCGGCCAGCGATCCCGGCCGCCGGCAGCGACCCACCCGCCGGGGAGAGCGTCCGGCGCTCGTACGCGCGGAACCCGTGGTTCAGCAGCGCGGCGGTGTCGCTGAACGCCTCTCGCGGCGAGCCGAGGACGACGGCGACGAGGTGCAGGTCGCGACGCTCGGCGGTCGCCACGAGGCAGTAGCCCGCAGCGGCCGTGTACCCGGTCTTCACGCCGGTCGCTCCGCGGTAGAGCCACAGGAGCACGTTGCGGTTCTGGACCCGGCGGTCGGGGCCCGCATCCGCCGGCACCCGGTGGCGCTTCGTGGCGACGATCTCGGCGAAGCGTTCGTGTCGCATCGCCTCGACGGTCAACCGCGCGAGGTCGCGCGCCGTCGACCGCCCGCGGTCGTCGAGGCCGTTCGGGCTCGCGAACCGCGTGCGACGCAGACCGAGGGCGCGCGCCCGACGGTTCATGCGGCGGACGAACCGCTCGACGGAGCCGGAGACGTGCTCCGCGAGGGCGACGGCGGCGTCGTTCGCCGACTGGAGCATCAGCGCCTGGAGCAGCTGGCGAACCTCGATGCGCTCCCCCGCGCGGAGCCCGAGGCGCGCACCGGGCTCGGCGGCGGCGCGCTCGCTCACGACGACGACCTCGAAGGGCGTGGTCGACTCGAGGACGATCAGCGCCGTCATGACCTTCGTCGTGCTGGCGATCGGGAGACGCCGGCCGCCGCGGCGCTCGAACAGGA
>DATLGG010000042.1:0-3383 GCA_035540615.1 Actinomycetota bacterium
CCGCGGCTCCGTTCCGGAGGTGGTCGCCGACGCCGAGACCGGCTTCGTCCTGCCGGTCGACGGGTTCGGCGAGGCCGCCGCCGACGCGCTCCGCCGTGTGGGCGACATCGACCCGAAGGCCTGCCGGCGACGGGTCGAGGAGCGGTTCTCGAAGGAGGCGATGGTCACTGGCTACGAGCGCGCCTACGAACGCGCGCTCGCGACGTGAGGAGGGCGAGATGGAGCACATCAGCGAGGCGATCGCAGCGGCGAGGGTCTATCTCGAGGCCCATCCCGACGAGGCTCGCTACACCGACACGGAGGCGCGCGCCGTGCTCGAGGAGGATCTGCGCTTCCGCGTGACCGGGCCCGGCGAGGAGTCCGTGACCACCGACATGTCGACGGCTGTGGGCGGCGGCGGGGAGCATCCCTCGCCCGGGTGGCTCTTCCGCGCGGCGCTCGCGTCTTGCAACGGGACGTTGATCGCGATGCGCGCCGCCGAGGAGGGCATCCGCCTCACCGAGCTCGAGGTGCTCGTCGACAGCGAGTCGGACGACCGTGGCATCTTCGGCATGGACCCGCAGACCCCCGCGGCACCGCTCGGCATCCGCGTGCGGGTGCGGGTCGCGGCCGAGGGCGTCGACGACGCGCGCCTGCGCGAGGTGGTCCGATGGGGCGTGGACCACTGCCCGGTCTGCGACGCGGCGAAGCGCCCGGTCGAGGTGACGACCGAGATCGACACCTCGGCCTGACCCGGCGCCTCAGCCGGCGAGGCGCGCGTTCGTGATCACCAGCGCGAAGTCCTGATCCGTCAAGCCGTCCCGGCTCGGGATTCCGTCACCGAGCAGGTTCACGGCTGAGACCCGCACCTCGAACGTGCCGCCGCCGGGCTGCGCGAGGAAGATGTTCTCGACGTTGTTCCGGCGATCGTGGCTCCCGCCCGGCGCCGAGAACCCCTGTGCGAACACGTTCCCCCGCCAGACCGTGTCGTCGGGCGAGCGGACGCTGAGGTCGAGATCGTTCACCCATGCCGGGATCGAGCCGCCGAGACCGTGTCCGAGCGCGTCGGTCCACGCGAGCGTCACCTTGAGGGGCTTCGTCGGGTCGCGCGGCTCGACCTTCAGCGTGTGCGCGGCTCCGGCCGCATCGAAGACCACGGTCTGGTCGATGTGCACCGTGCCGGCGATCCACGCGTCCATCACGTTGCCGAGGTTGAACCGCCCCCACCCCTGCTGGTTGTTCGGGATCGGCCCCATCACCGCGCCGTTCGCGTTGCGGTTCCCGGCGAGGTCGTCCGCCCCATTCACGAACGCCGCCTTCACGAGCGCGGGGGACGGGGTCTGGCCGTCGTGGCGCTTGCGGTACCACTCGGTGAACACGGCCGTCCCGCCGGTCACGTGCGGCGAGGCCATCGACGTGCCGGTGCAGGTCCCGTGGATCGGCGACGGCATGACGCCGACGAACGGCGTCCGGCAGGAAGCCCCGACGGCGGCCGCCGTCGACAGGACGCTCTGGCCGGGGGCGACGAGGTCGGGCAGGAGTCGCCCGTCGAGCGCCGGCCCGTGTGCCGTGCACGTGCACAGGTCGTCGGGGGTGCGCCCGCCGCGGCTGCCCGAGGCTCCGACGCCGAGGATGTTCTTGCCCTCATCGGGGCTCCCCTGCGTCGAGGTCCCGCCGCTGCCGTTCATGATCGAGAACACGAGCGTCATCGGCTGGTCCCCGGGCGTCCCGGTGTCCGCGTCCCGCACGATCGAGTCGAAGGTGCGCGTGTTCGCGTCGTAGCCGCGCGGGGTCGCCGATGGACCCCAGGAGTTGCCGGAGACCGTTGCGCCGCGCCGCGAGGCCACCTGATACGGGCCGCGGTAGCCGCCGCTGAAGGCGTTCGAGCCGAGGCCGATCGCGTTCGCGACCACCGCGGTCGCGCCCGGGGCCATCCCCTGGCCCTGGAGGAACTGCTGGCTGTCGCGGAACGGCGTCGTGCCCGACCCGAGGATGATGCCGAGGGTGTGCGTCCCGTGCCCGTCGAGGTCGTTCGTGCCCGTCGCCGCGCACTGGTTCGACCCGTAGGTTCCGTAGCCGTCACAGACGTGGGGACGCCCGGAGAGGTCGGGGTGAAGCAGGTCGGCCCCGGTGTCGATGTGGGAGACCACCACGCCGCTCCCGTCGGCGCCGATCCGGGTGAGGAAGTCCTTGTAGCCGGGGGCGAGGAAGACCTTCGTCCCGGCGGCGACGATCTGCGCGGACTGCTCGTCCCGCGTCTCGGGCCGGTCGTCGTCGGCGGCGACCGAATAGACGCGAGGGTTGGCGGCCAGGCGCCTCGCCGCTCCGACGCCGCCCGCGACCTTCACGACCGCGCCCGCCAGCGAGGTGAAGCCTCGAGGATCGACGATCGCGGGGTCGAGACCTTCGAGACCGCCCGTCCCGATGACGGTGACCCGGAGCGAGGTCGTCGCCGCCGTGACCGAGGGAGAGATCCGCGCGGCCGGCGGCAGCACGCCCGCCCAGCGCACGCCGCGGATCGCCCGGATCGAGCGCGTCTGCTCGGCATCTGCCCACACGAGGTACGACACGGGCGCCAGCGGCTGGACGAGCGCTGCGCCCGTCGCCGCGACGGCCTGCACGAGCCCGCGGGCGCCGAAGGCGTCGAACTGCACGAGGACGAGGTCGCGCCCTACCGGGTCGAGTGGCTCCAGGTCGGCGGCCGGGTCGATCGGGCCGCTGGCGAACGGGATCCGGTAGAGGCTCCCTCCGCCGTCCACCGCCCCGGCCCCGGCGGGCAGGGCTGCGGTGGCGAGCGAGGTCAGGACGAGGGCGAGCAGCATCCGCTTCATCGGTCTCCCTTCCGCGTGGACGTGCCGTATCCAGATCTAGTTCGAGGTGGAGGGCCCCGATCCCTTCTTCCCCGTGCGCTTCCTGCCGAGCTCGATCAGGGCAGCTTCGGGGGGGCAGAGGAACCGGAACGGCGCGTACTTGCCCGTCCCGAGTCCCGGCGAGACGTGGAGGTAGCCGGACCCGAGGCGGAAGAGCCCCTTGGCCATCCGCGGGGGCAGCGAGCAGTTGGTCACCAGCGCCCCGACGAACGGGAGGTTGACCTGCCCGCCGTGGGTATGGCCGGAGACGACGAGATCCCACCCGAGCGCCACGAGCTCGGGCCCGGGGTCGGGCGAGTGCACCACGGCGAGGCCGAAGCGCTCGGGGTGGCGGCGCAGGGCGACCCGCGGGTCACCACGGTGGATGTGCGGGTCGTCGAGCCCAACGAGCTCGATCCCCTCGTCGTCGAGGTCGTGGGTCCGGTTGCGGAGGTGGATCCACCCGTCGGCCTCGAGGAGCCGGACGAGGTCCGCGGCCCGCCCCGGTCGCTTCGCCTTCCGCCGGTGCCTCCGGCGCGGCACGAAGTAGCGCAG
>DATLGG010000043.1:0-2174 GCA_035540615.1 Actinomycetota bacterium
GCCTCGAACATCCGCGCGACGACGATGAGCCGGCCGTGGTCCTCGGCGGCCCAGGTCTCGCCGCTCTTCACCGGCCGCACGGCGACCATGTAGCCGGCCGCCATGTTCAGCAGCACCGCCGCCGACTCGAGGGCGGGAAGCGGCACGCCGGTGATCTCGAGCTCGGGGCGTCCCCATTCGTGGAGGCCCTCCGTGCGGAGGCGGTAGGGCTTCCCGTCCTCGACCTCCTCGACGGGCCGGTCGCCGTCGAGGACGACGATCCTCATGTCACGGTTCGGGACGAAGTCGTTCGGGTCACGGCCGCGCTTCGAGAAGAAACCCATCGCTCACCTCCAAAGGCGACGGACCCTACCGCTCATTGACATCCGTGTCAATATACTTGACGCGCCGCGTCACACTTCCGCGCCGAGGGCGTCGCCGAGCGCCGTGAGCGCGGCGACGGCGCCGGCCCGGAGGCGGATGGAGACCGCGTCGGAGATCGTCGTGTCGCCGGGGTTCACCTCGATCGTCGGGAGGCCGGCGCGCGCCGCCGCGATCACCGGGCCGGCGATGTAGGGGAAGACGGCGGTCGTCCCGATCGCGACGACGGCGTCGAAGCCGCTCGCCAGCTCGCGCTGCAGCGCGCGAACCGCGTCGTCGGGGAGCATCTCGCCGAACAGCACGACGCGCGGCCGGACGAGGCCGGCGCAGGCCGGACACTTCGGCGGGATCTCGAGGGAGGAGTAGTCGGCGACCTCCGTCTCCCACTCGCACGCCGTGCAGTGGAGGCGCCGGACGTTCCCGTGCACCTCGATGACGTTGCGCGACCCGGCGTCGAGATGGAAGCCGTCCACGTTCTGCGTGAGGATCCAGGTCCCGGGCACCCGCTTCTCGTGCTCGGCGAGGAACGCGTGCGCGGCGTTGAAGCGAGCCCCCCGGCACGCGCGCTCGATCTGGGCGATGTACTTCCAGCAAAGGGCCGGGTTCCCGGCGAGCATGGCGCCGGAGAGCGCGACCTCGATCGGGTACCCCTCCTCCGTCGTGTCCCGCTCGTAGAGGCCGCCGATCCCGCGATAGGTCGGCAGGCCCGAGTCCGCGGAGATGCCGGCCCCCGTGACGAAGAGCACCCGGGCCGCGGAGCGCAGCACGTCGGCGGCGCGCCGGACCTCGCCGGGATCGAGACCGTCCATGGGGAGGATTCTCTCAGAGCCCCGTCCGCGAGGGCCAGCCGCCGCATCCGGTTCTCCCCGCGAAGCCGGGTGCGCTACCCTCGGGGCATGCGCGCCCTCCTCCTGCCGTTCCTCTCCGCCGCGCTCCTGGCCGCCTGCACGACCTCGGGAGGCACCGGCGACGACGACGACGACGGCTCGTCGCCGACGCCGACGCCGACCTGGTCGGTGCTCATGACCGGAGACTGGACGCTCCCGGCGTACAGCGAGGACACCGCCGACGTCCACCAGAAGACGATGGACCGCACCGTCTACATCGGCGGCATCCGGCCGATCGCGCCGCTCGGCACGCACCACACCGTGCTGTACCTCGGCTCCCCCGCGGGGACGAACATGATCTACGCCTCGGGGGTCGGGACCGGCGAGATCGTGTTCCCCGAAGGGGTCGGCCTCAAGCTGAACCAGGGACAGCTCATCAGCCTCGAGCTCCACATCTTCAACACGAGCGACACGGAGCTCTCCGGCACGTCGGGGGTGGAGATCCTCGAGGTCTCCGCGGCCGACGTCGAGCAGGAGGCCGACATCTTCCTGCCGGGCCCGCTGTCGCTGTCGATCCCGCCCTCGCAGACCCACACGGTGACCGACCCGTGCGTGCTCAACGCGCCGGCGAACTTCTTCGCGATCTTCCCGCACATGCACCAGCTCGGGACGCACTTCAAGACGACGCTGACGATCAACGGCACCACGAGGGTCCTGCACGACGCGCCGTATTACTTCGACCAGCAGTACTTCACGCCCTTCACGCCGATCGCGATGGGCGCCGGCGACACGATCACCACCGAGTGCACCTGGAACAACACGACCACGCAGACGGTGGAGTGGGGCGAGAGCTCGAACGAGGAGATGTGTTTCTCGATCCTCTACCGCTGGCCCGCGCAGGCGGCGACCTTCTGCTTCTGATCAGCCGCTCGCCGACTTCGCGGTGCGTGCGAGGTCGGTGAGCAGCTCCTGGAGGACCGGCAGGTC
>DATLGG010000044.1:0-3377 GCA_035540615.1 Actinomycetota bacterium
GTCCCGTGGAAGGCGAAGACGACGTTGGGGACGACGGCCGGCGGTCCGTGGTACGCGTCGTGGCGCTCGAGCGTCACCGGCGACCCCGGGACGGCCTGGGTCGCGACCCGGTACGGGCCGTTGCCCACCGGTTGCAACGCGAACCCGGCATCCTCCGCGCTCGCGGGCAGGGGGGAGAGCGCCGGGTGCCCGAGGACCGCGATGAAGTCCGGCCAGGGGCGGGTCAGCTGGACCTCGAGCGTGCGAGGGTTCGCCGCGCGCACACCGGTGAGGGACGGGGCCTCGAGCTCGGCGTGGAAGGCACGGTACCCGGCGATCGACTCGAGCAGGAACGCGAACGGCGCCGCGCGCCCGGGGTCGGCCAGCCGGTTCCACGCGAAGACGAATCGGTCTGCGGTGACGGGGGACCCGTCGTGGAAGGTCGCGTCGCCCCGCAGCCGGAACACGAACCGCCGTCCGCCGTCGCGGACGTCCCACGTCTCGGCGACGGCCGGGACCACGGCGCCGGTTCCGGGGTCGTAGCCGACGAGACCGTCGAAGATCTGGTCGGCGATCAGCTGCGACTCCGGGGTGTCGAGCTCGGCCGGGTCGAGGCTCCCCGAGGAGGTCAACGCGATCCGGAGCGAGGACGGGATCGTTCCCCCGGGGCCGGCAGGAGGGCCGTCGTCCGCTCCGGGAGGCGTCGTGCAGGCAGCCGCGCCGGCGAGGATGAAGGCGAGGACGACGCCGAAGCGCCGGGGGACGCTCAGCGAGCGTCTAGGTCCACTGCCAGGCAAGCCAGAACGTCGTCGCGCTGAAGACGATGGCGGTGACGACCGTGATCCGGTCGAGGTTCCGCTCGACGGCCGTCCCTCCGGACATGCTCGAGCCGCCGCCGCCGAACATGTCGGAGAGGCCGCCGCCCTTCCCCGCGTGCAGGAGCACGAAGAGGATCAGGAGGAGGCTCGAGATGACGTTGATGACGATCAGCGTGACCGTGAGCATCAGCGATCAGACTCTATCACGGCGCGATCCTCGAGCGGGAAGTGACACGCCGCGTACTGCCCTCGGTGGTGCGACGTCAGGGGCGGGTCGCTCTCCCGGCACGTCGGGAAGCGCGCGTTCGGGCACCGCGGGTGGAACCGGCAGCCGGGCGGGGGGTCGATCGGCGAGGGCACGTCGCCCTGAAGCGGGATCCGGCGCTTCTCCGCCGCGAGGCGCGGATCGGGGATCGGGACCGAGGAGAGGAGCGCGCCCGTGTAGGGGTGCTTCGGGTTCTCGTAGAGGGTCTCCCCCGGCGCGATCTCGACGATCTTCCCGAGGTACATCACCGCGACGCGGTCGCTCATGTGCTTGACGACCGAGAGGTCGTGGGCGATGAAAAGGTACGTCAGGTTGAACTCCTCCTGGAGGTCCTCGAGCAGGTTCAGGATCTGGGCCTGGATCGAGACGTCGAGGGCAGAGACCGGCTCGTCGCAGATGATGAGCTTCGGCCGCAGGGCGAGGGCGCGCGCGACCCCGATGCGCTGGCGCTGGCCCCCCGAGAACTCGTGCGGGTAGCGGTTGTAGTGCTCGGGGCTCAGGCCCACCAGCTCCATCAGCTGCTGGACCTCGTCCTTGACCCGGCCCTTCGGCACGGTCCGGTGGATCCGGTAGGGCTCGCCGATGATGCTCCCGACGGTCTTGCGGGGGTTCAGCGACGCGTAGGGATCCTGGAAGATCATCTGCATCTCCCTCCGGAGCGGCCGCAGGTCGCGGCGGCTCGCCCGGGTGATGTCGCGCCCGCCGAAGAGGATCTGCCCATCGGTCGGGTCGAGGAGGCGGGCGACGAGGCGCGCCGTGGTGGACTTGCCGCAGCCCGTCTCGCCCACGAGGCCGATCGTCTCGCCCGGGTACACCTCGAGGTCGATCCCATCGACCGCCCGGACCTCCCCCACCCTGCGCTGGAACACGATCCCGCGGTGGATCGGGAAGTGCTTCTTCAGCCCGCTGACCTTGAGCAGCGGCTGCATCCCCGGCGGCGGTGGGGCGGCGGGATGACCGGCGACGTCCGTCACGCTCACCGTCGGACCGCGACCTCCTCGCGGAAGATCCGCTCCTTCTCCTCCTGGGAGAGGTGACACGCCGACGCATGGCGACCGTCGGTGGCGAGGAGCGGCGGCGTCTCCGTCACGCAGACGTCCATGACGTACGGACAGCGCGGGTGGAAGGGACAGCCCGGCGGCACGAAGATCAACGAGGGCGGGAGCCCCCGGATCGGCTCGAGCCGTTCCTCCTTCGGCTGGTCGATGCGGGTGATCGAGCGCAGGAGGCCCCACGTGTAGGGGTGGTGGGCGTTGTAGTAGATGTCCTCGCGGGTTCCGGCCTCGACGATCTTCCCCGCGTACATCACCTGGATGTCGTCGCAGTGCTCCGCGACGACGCCGAGGTCGTGGGTGATGAGCGCGACGGCGGTCCCGAACTCGTCCTTCAATCGGTCGATCAGCTCGAGGATCTGCGCCTGGACCGTGACGTCGAGCGCGGTCGTCGGCTCGTCCGCGATCAGCAGCCCGGGGTTGAGGCAGAGCGCCATCGCGATCATCGCTCGCTGCCGCATCCCCCCGGAGAACTCGTGCGGGTACTGCCGGGCGCGCTCGTCCGGTTGAGGGATGCCGACCCGCCGGAGCATCTCGACGGTCCGCTCCATCGCGTCATGCTTGCCCACCCGCTCGTGCGCCCGGATCGCCTCCACGATCTGGTCCCCAACCCGGTAGAACGGGTGGAGCGAAGTCATCGGGTCCTGGAAGATCATGCTGAGCTGTTTGCCGCGGACCGAGCGCATCGTCTCCTCGGACGCGACGAGCAGGTTCTCTCCGCGGAACAGCACCTCGCCCTCGATCACCGCCTGTTGTCGACGGATCAGCCCCATGACCGTGAGGAACGTCACGCTCTTCCCGGACCCGGATTCGCCGACCACGCCGAGCGTCTCCCCTTCGTCGATCGAGAAGGAGACGCCGTCGACCGCCTTCACCAGACCGTCGTCGGTCGGGAAGTGGACGCGGAGGTCGCGCACCTCGAGGAGCGGTTCGGCCATCAGGAGTACCTCACGCGGGGGTCGAGGAACGCGTAGATCACGTCGACCAGCAGGTTGCCGACGATGATGAAGAAGGCCCCGAAGATCGTGACGCCCATGACGACCGGGAAGTCCGCGACGAAGAGCGCGTCGATCACGTACTGCCCGATGCCCGGAAGGTTGAAGACGGTCTCGGTGATCACGGCGCCGCCCAGCACGATGCCGATGTCGAGCCCGAGCATCGTGACGACAGGTGTGAGGGCCGACCGCACGCCGTGACGGTAGACGACCCGGCGCTCCGACAGGCCCTTCGCACGGGCCGTCCGGATGTAATCCTCCCCCAGCG
>DATLGG010000045.1:0-5350 GCA_035540615.1 Actinomycetota bacterium
GCCCCCGCGGATGTTCTGCGAGGAGGACTTCCGCCCGACCGACAGCTGGGTCGAGGTCCAGGACACCGGCCGCGTCAATACCTTCTCGATCTGCTACATCCGCTGGGACATGGTCGAGCTCGACCCGCCGGAGATCCCGGCGGTCATCGAGATCGACGGCGCCTCGCCCGGGGTCGGCTTCATGCACAAGCTCGCCGAGGTGAGCCCCGACGACGTGACGATCGGGCTCGAGGTCGAGGCCGTCTGGAAGCCCGAGGAGGAGCGCGAGGGCTCGATCCTCGACATCGAGTACTTCCGCCCGCGGGACCGCAAGCTCCAGACGAACAAGCCGAAGCCCTTCTCGAAGCGGGCCTCGGAGCGGCGCAAGCGCGGCGGCGACGCCCAGCCGAAGCGCAAGAAGGACGTGGCGGGAGGAGCCTGATGTTCGAGAAGCTCACCGACCCGAAGGACATCATCCTCAAGGAAGGTCACGTGCCGATCCGGCACCGCTACACGCCGGGGGTCGCGGGGGAGACCTTCTTCCAGGCCCTGAAGAAGAACGGCGACTTCCTCGCTTCCCGATGCCCCGAGTGCGGCCGGGTGTACTGCCCGCCGCGCCTCTTCTGCGAGCGGGACTTCGCCGAGCTGACGGCGAACGAGGAGGTGGGGCCGGAGGGCACGCTCGAGTCCTTCACCGTCGGCTACGTGGGCCTCGAGGGGGAGGCGCTCGACCAGCCGGTCGCGATCGGCCTGGTCCGGCTGGACGGCGCCGACACCCTGCTGATGCACCGTGTGATCGACGCCGACGAGCTCGAGATCGGCCAGCGGGTCGTGGCGGTGCTGCTCCCGGCATCGAAGCGCGTCGGCAGCATCAACGACATCCGCGGCTTCCGGCCCAGCTCGTAGGTGGAGCCCGACGCCGCTGTGCTAGGCTGAAGTCCCGTATGGCCATCACGAAGGAAGCGAAGCAACAGATCATCGGCGACTACCGCCGGGCCGACGACGACACGGGGTCCCCAGAGGTTCAGGTCGCGGTGCTGTCCAAGCGCATCGCCGAGCTGACCGAGCACCTCAAGACCCACCGCAAGGACCACCACTCACGTCGTGGCCTGCTGAAGATGGTGGGTCGCCGCCGCCGGCTGCTCGACTACCTCAAGCGTGAGGACATCGAGCGCTACCGAGCCCTCATCCAGCGGCTCGGCCTGCGGCGCTAGGAGGAAGGAGGCGCCACCGGACCACTTGCCCCGCACCAACGAGGAGCGGTGGGGTCGACGGTCGGTTATCAGTAGCGGGCGGCGGATCCACGGAGCCGAAGCCCACCACTGAGAACCGGCCCAGCGCCGGCCCCCGCTCCTCGAAGCCATCGGACTTCGAGGAGGTACACCAGTGGACCCCATGAACGTCTCCCGAACGATCGGGGACAGCGAGATCACCCTGGAGACCGGCAAGCTCGCCCTCCAGGCGCACGGATCCGTCGTCGTGACCCTGGGCCAGACCCAGGTGCTCGTGACCTGCACCACCAGCAAGCCCCGCGAGGGCATCGACTTCTTCCCGCTCACGGTGGACGTGGAGGAGCGCATGTACGCCGCCGGGAAGATCCCCGGCGGGTTCTTCCGCCGCGAGGGACGCCCGAGCGAGACCGCGATCCTCACGTGTCGTCTGATCGACCGCCCCCTGCGCCCGACCTTCCACAAGGACTTCCGCCAGGAGGTCCACGTGGTCTGCACCGTGCTCTCGGCGGACCAGGCGAACCCCTACGACATCCCCTGCATGATCGGCTCCGGAATGGCCGCCTCGCTCGCAGGTCTGCCGTTCGACGGCCCGGTCGCCGCGGTGCGCGTCGCGCACATCGGCGGGCGCTGGAAGGCGTTCCCGACGTACCAGGAGCTGGACCTCGCCACCTTCGACATGGTGGTCGCGGGCCGGCGCAACGCCTCGGGCCAGGTCGACGTGCTGATGGTCGAGGCCGAGGCTCCCGAGGGCGCGGTCACTCGCATCGAAGAGGGTGAGCAGGCTCCGACCGAGGAGGTCGTGACCGAAGGGCTCGAGGAGGCGAAGGCCATCATCGGCGAGCTCATCGACCTCCAGGCCGAGCTGGTCGAGAAGGCGGGGGTCCAGAGGGGCGAGTTCCCCTCGTTCGTCGACTACGAAGAGGACGTCCTCCAGGCCGTGGACCGCTTCGCGCGCGACCGGGTGACCGAGGCGACGCGCATCGCCGGCAAGCAGGAGCGCAACCAGGCGCTGGACGAGATCAAGACCGACCTCGTCGAGCACCTGGAGCAGACGTGGGGCGAGGAGGAGTACGCGTCGCGGGCCGACCAGGTCAAGCGCGCCTACAAGTCCCTCCAGCAGGAGATCATGCGCCGCCGCGTGGTGGACGAGGGCGTTCGGCTCGACGGCCGCAAGCCCGATGAGATCCGCAAGATCACGTGCGAGGTCGGGATGGTGCCGCGCGCCCACGGCTCGGCGCTGTTCCAGAGAGGGGAGACCCAGGTCCTCAACGTCACGACCCTCGGGATGCTGCGCATGACGCAGATGATCGACACGATCGACCCCGAGGACACCAAGCGCTACATGCACCACTACAACTTCCCGCCGTACTCCACCGGGGAGACCGGCTTCATGCGCGGACCGAAGCGCCGGGAGATCGGCCACGGGGCACTCGCCGAGCGCGCGCTGATGCCGGTGGTTCCCGACGAGGTCGAGTTCCCCTACGCGCTCAGGCTCGTCTCCGACGTCCTGTCGTCGAACGGCTCTACCTCGATGGCGAGCGTCTGCGGCTCGACGCTCTCGCTGATGGACGCGGGCGTACCGATCAAGGCGCCGGTCGCCGGCATCGCGATGGGCCTGATCGCCGAGGACGGGAAGTACGTGACGCTCACCGACATCCTCGGGGCCGAGGACGCGCTCGGCGACATGGACTTCAAGGTCGCCGGGACGCGTGACTACGTGACGGCGCTCCAGCTCGACACGAAGCTCTCGGGCCTTCCCGCCGACGTCCTGTCGCAGGCGCTCAAGCAGGCCAAGGAGGCGCGTCTCTACATCCTCGACAAGATGCTCGAGACGATCCCCGAGCCTCGCTCCGCGCTGTCGGCCACCGCGCCGCGCGTCGAGTCGATGCAGATCCCGGTCGACAAGATCGGGGAGATCATCGGCCCGAAGGGCAAGCGCATCAACGAGATCATCGCGCTGACGGGTGCCGACATCGACATCCAGGACGACGGCACGGTGTTCATCGGCTCGAAGGAGGGCGAGGGCGCCGAGGCCGCGAAGAAGATGATCTCCGAGATCCTCAACCCCAGGATGCCGGCGGTCGGCGAGGAGTTCGAGGGGACCGTGGTGAAGACCACGACCTTCGGAGCCTTCGTCAACCTCACGCCCGGCAAGGACGGCCTCCTGCACATCTCGAAGCTGGGCCGCGGCAAGCGCGTGGCCTCGGTCGAGGAGGTCGTCAACGTCGGCGACAAGGTCCAGGTCGTCGTCCGCGAGGTCGACCCCGCAGGGAAGGTGAGCCTCGACCTCGCCGGTGCCGAAGAGGCATCCGACGGCGACGCCGGTGCGGAGACCGGTGCTGGCGACGGTCCCGGTGGCGAGGGCGGGGAGCGCCCGCGTGGCGACCGCCCGTCGGGCGAGCGGCGGGAGGGGCGCGACGGTCGTGACGGCGAGCGCCGCCGCCGCCGACGCCCGCGCGAGGGCCGCGAGCAGCGCCGGGATGACTGAGGCCTCCTCGAGCATCCGCCGAACCGAGTACGACTCCGGCCTGCGGCTGATCACCGAGCGGATGCCGGCCGTCCGCTCGGTGACGCTCGGCGTCTGGGTGACGATCGGCTCCCGTGACGAGGAGCCGCGGATCGCCGGCGCGTCGCACTTCCTCGAGCACCTGCTCTTCAAGGGCACGCGGAAGCGCACCGCCCGCGACATCGCCGAGGCGTTCGACACCGTCGGCGGCGACCTCAACGCGTTCACCGCCCGGGAGAACACCACCTACTACTGCCGCATCCTCGACAAGGACCTGCCGATGGCCGTGGAGCACCTGGCAGACATGCTGCTCGACTCGGTGATCCGCCCGGCCGACCTCGACGCCGAGCGGCAGGTGATCCTCGAGGAGATCCACATGCACGACGACTCGCCCGACGAGGTCGTCCACGACCTCTTCAGCGAGACGATGTGGGGCGACCACCCCCTCGGGAGGCCGGTCCTGGGGACGGTGGAGACCGTGTCGGCGGTGAGCCGCGACCAGGTCCGCCGGTTCTGGAAGAAGCATTACCTCCCGGAGAACTTCGCGGTGGTGGCTGCCGGCAACCTCGATCACGACGAGACCGCGCGGCTCCTCGCGGGCTGCATGGAGGTCGGGGAGCCGGTCCACGGCCAGCGGTCGCGGGTGCGGGAGGCCGGGCCGGTCCCCGAGAGCCCGGGACGGGCGGTGGTGCGGACGCGGGAGACCGAGCAGGCGCACATCTGCATCGGGGCGCCCGGGCTCGCGCGCAGCGATCCGCGCCGGTTCGCCTTCGGCCTCGTGAACAGCGCACTGGGCGGCGGGATGTCCTCCCGCCTGTTCCAGGAGGTGCGCGAGAAGCGCGGCCTCGTCTACTCGGTGTTCTCCTACCACCAGATGTACGCGGAGACGGGCGTGTTCACGGTCTACGCGGGGACGACGCCGAGCCGCGCCGGCGAGGTGCTCGACATCGTGACGAGGGAGCTCGCGGACATCGCCGAGAAGGGCGTGACGTCGGAGGAGCTCGACCGGGCGAAGACCCACATGAAGGGCTCGCTCGCACTCTCGCTGGAGGACAGCGGCGGGCGGATGAGCCGGCTCGGGAAGTCCGAGATCGGCCACGGCGAGATCCTCTCGCTCGACCAGATCTTCGAGCGGGTGGACGCGGTGACGACCGAGGACGCGCGCGTGGTCGCCGAGGAGGTCCTGGCGCGGCCGAGGACCGTCGCCGTCGTGGGGCCCTTCGACGAGGGTGCCTTCGACCGCTACGCGGGAGCGCCGGCGTGATCCGTGTCGGGGTCCTGGGCGCGCTCGGCAAGATGGGCCGGATCGTGTGTCGCGCGGTGGCGGAGGACCCGGACCTCAACCTCGTCGCGGCGATCGACCGCAGCCGCGACGGCGACCAGATCGGGCCGATCATCGGTCAGTCGTCGCTCGACGTCGTAGTCTCGTCGCAGACCGAGACCCTCCTCCAGGCGGAGACCGAGGTCGTCGTCGACTTCACGCGCCCCGACCAGGTGATGAGCAACATCCGCTGGGCGGTGGACCACGCGATGCACATCGTCGTCGGGACCACGGGCATCACGGACGCGGACCTCGAGGACGTCGACAAGTGGCTGGCCTCGGAGGGCGGGAGCTCGAACGTGATCGTGGCCT
>DATLGG010000046.1:0-5658 GCA_035540615.1 Actinomycetota bacterium
TGAACGTCCGGATCACCGGCAGGAGCCGGGAGACGAACACCGCCATCTCGCCGTGCTTCTCGAACCAGGCTTCCGCCCGGTCGATGTCGTGGGGGCGGAGGAACACGTACTTCCCCCACCGCTCGACGAGCGGCCGGCCGCCCCAGATGCCGAGCCAGTACGCGAGCCAGGAGCCGACGACGTTCGCGACCGCACCCGTCATCCCGACCCAGAAGAAGGACAGCTCCCCGCGGGAGGCGAGGAACCCGCCGAAGACCATCGTGATCTCCGACGGGATCGGGATCAGCGCCGACTCGAGCATCATCAGGATGAACACGGCCCAGTAGCCGTAGTCACCGATGACCTCGGTCATGAAGTGCTCCAGCGCTTCGAGCATCCGCGCAGGCTATCCGAAAAGCGACGACGGCCCGGGGTCGGGTCCGGGCCGTCGTCTGACGGTCGTCGTTCGCGCGGCAGCTACCCCTTGAACACGACCGTGACCCAGGTCCGTCCCCGCGCGCGCACGACCCCGATGCCGACGCGCCGGAAGCGCCGGTTGAGGATGTTCGCGCGGTGGCCGGACGAGTTCATGAATGCGCGGTGCAGGCTGTAGAGGGTCGAGCCGACACCGACGTTCTCGCCGAGGATCGACCAGTTCACGTGACGGAGATCGTGGGCGAGGCTTCCGTTGTGGTAGAGGCGGTTCGCGGAGGCCATCTCGCGGGTGTGGCTCTGGGCGACCTTGTTGAGCGCGGAGTGAGCCCGGAGACGCACCAGGCCGCGGGGCGCACGCTCGCCGTTGATCAGCCGGCGCATCACGCGGCGGTCGTCGCGGAGGGCTGCCTGCGCCTCCTGATCGGCGAGGGGGCCGGCGAGCATGAGCGTCGCGACGAGGGCGGCGAGGATACCGGCCCTCCGGCGCTTCAGCGTCGCTTCCACGTGGCCTCCCGACCGTTCCTGGGTCCCGCCCAGGGACGCCCCGGGAGCCGGGGGCCCTGGCCCTTCGGTAGCTCGGCCGCCTGTCGCTCACGTGGAGCGGTGAGGCCCGGAGCTTTGCGTCCCGCCGTTCCCGACGGTTTGCCCTTTCGGGACCACCTTCGCCCTCTCGTATCGGCAGGAACCAGTCAGACCTTGAGGGGGGGCCATCGGCCGTTCGGGGGACCCCCGCCATCCCGCCTCCGCAGCGATGTTGGCGGGGGCGGGTACCATGGGCCCGTCCTCCCCCCACCCTTGACGGCTGGGGTATGGCTGGGATAGGTAGGCGAACCCATATGGCAGAGACGAAGCAGAAGTCGAAGAAGACGAACCTCGTGATCGTCGAGTCGCCCACGAAGGCGAAGACGCTCGAGCGCTACCTCGGCCCGGACTTCAAGGTCAAGGCCTCGGTGGGCCACATCCGGGACCTTCCCCGGAAGGGCCTCGGCGTGGACGTCGAGCGCAACTTCGAGCCGACGTACGAGATCAACGAGGAGAAGAAGAAGGTCGTCGCGGACCTGAAGTCGGCGTACCAGAAGGCGAAGGAGGTCTGGCTCGCCACCGACTTCGACCGTGAGGGCGAGGCGATCGCCTACCACGTCGCCCACGTCCTCGGCGTGGAGCCGGATCGCGCGAAGCGCGTCACCTTCACCGAGATCACCGAAGGAGCGGTGCGTGAGGCCTTCGCCAACCCGCGGACGATCGACCTCCGCCTCGTCGAGGCGCAGCAGGCGCGGCGCATCCTCGACCGCCTCGTCGGCTACAACCTGTCGCCACTCCTCATCAAGAAGGTGCGCCGCGGCCTCTCCGCCGGACGCGTCCAGTCGCCGGCGCTCCGGCTGATCGTCGAGCGCGAGCGGGAGATCGAGGCGTTCGTCTCCGAGGACTACTGGACGATCGAGGCGAGTCTCGCTACCGGCGCCGAGATGGATCCCTTCGCGGCGGGGCTGATCGAGGTGGACGGGGCGAAGCTGGCGCGCTCCCTCGACCGCGACCCCGCGAAGCGCAAGAAGGGCGAGCAGGTCCTCGACGAGGCCGCGGCTCGCGAGCATGCCGCCAACCTCGAGCGTGCGGCGTACCGCGTGGCCGAGGTCCGGCGGCGCGAGGTCAAGCGCTCCCCCCGCCCGCCCTTCACGACCTCGACCCTCCAGCAGGAGGCGGCCCGCAAGCTCGGCTTCTCCACGAAGCGCACGATGGTCGTCGCCCAGCAGCTCTACGAGGGGGTCGAGCTCCCCGGCGAGGGGCAGGTCGGCCTCATCACCTACCACCGCACCGACTCGACGAACATGGCCGAGCAGGCCCTCGCCGAGATCGGCGAGGTCGTGCGTGCTCAGTACGGCGAGCGCTACGCGCTGGCCCAGCCCCGCATCTTCAAGACGAAGAGCCGCGGCGCGCAGGAGGCGCACGAGGCGATCCGTCCGACGAAGGCCTCGCGGCTGCCCGACGCCGTCGCCGCCAGCCTGTCGAAGGACCAGGCGAAGCTCTACCGGCTGATCTGGCAGCGCGCGGTCGCGTCGCAGATGCAGGAGGCGATCCTCGACCAGGTCTCGACGGACATCGAGGGGACCGGCGACGGCTTGCCGCGCTACCTCCTGCGTGCGACCGGTCAGACGGTGAAGTTCGACGGCTTCCGCCGCGTGTACTTCGAAGGGCAGGACGACGAGCCCGACGAGGACGCCGAGTCGCGGCTGCCGGAGCTCTCCGAGGACCAGCCCCTCGACCTGCGCGAGGTCGTGCCGGAGCCGCACCAGACGCAGCCGCCTCCGCGCTTCACCGAGGCCTCGCTCGTCAAGGAGCTCGAGCGTCTCGGCATCGGCCGCCCGTCCACGTACTCCTCGATCGTCTCGAACCTGATCGACCGCGAGTACGTCCGTCTCGAGGAGCGCCGGTTCTACGCCGAGGACGTCGGCAAGGTCGTGATCGAGAAGGTGCTGAAGGATCGCTTCGAGGAGATCGTCGACTACGAGTTCACGGCACGGATGGAGTCGGAGCTCGATGAGATCGCCGAGGGGAACATGCGATGGACGCAGGTGCTCGACGAGTTCTACGCGCCGTTCGAGCGTGACCTGGAGAAGGCCGAGCAGGAGCTCCAGCGCAGCGACATCACCTCGGAGGGGACCGGCCAGACCTGCCCCGAGTGCGGCGAGGGTGAGGTCGTCGAGAAGCTCGGGCGCTTCGGCAAGTTCCTCTCGTGCACGCGCTACCCCGACTGCAAGTACACCGCGCAGCTCGACGGGAGCCAGCGGCCGGAGCCGAAGACGCTCGAGGAGACCTGCCCCGAGTGCGGGAAGCCGCTCGTGGAGAAGGTCGGCCGGTTCGGGCCCTTCGTCGGCTGCTCCGGCTATCCCGACTGCCGCTACATCAAGCGCGAGGAGAAGAAGATCGGGGTCACGTGCCCGAAGTGCGGTGAGGGCGACCTCGTGGTGAAGCGGGCGCGCCGCCGGGGCGGGAACCTCTTCTACGGCTGCAACCGTTACCCGGCGTGCGACTTCACGGTCGGGCAGCGGCCGCTGCCGGAGCCCTGTCCGAAGTGCGGCAGCCTCGTCGTCGTGCAGAAGGACGGCAGTGCGAAGTGCACGAACGCCGAGTGCGGCCACGTGATCGAGGCCGCGGCCGTACCCGACGCTGCCGCCGGCGAGGGCGGCGCCGCCGAAGCGGGGTAGTGGCCAGCCCAGCCGACGAGGTCGCGGCGCTCCGCGGGACCAAGCCCGCGACGTTCGGCAGCCTCCTCCGGCACCCCGCGTTCTCGCGCCTGTGGCGCGCGATGCTGGTCTCGTCGCTCGGGGACTGGGTCGGTTTCGTCGCGGTCACGGTCCTCGTCACCGATCCGGACATCGCCGGTGGGAACCCTGCCTTCGCCGTTTCCGGCGTGATGCTCGCGAGGCTCCTCCCTTCGATCGTGTTCGGTCCGTTCGCCGGGGTGCTCGTCGACCGGTTCGACCGGCGGAAGCTGATGGTCATCTCCGACATCAGCCGGGGGGTGATGTACGCGTCGCTCCCGTTCCTCGGAACGCTGCCGGCGATCTACCTGCTGTCGTTCGCGATCGAGTGCTTCTCGCTCCTCTGGGCGCCGGCGCGTGACGCCAGCGTCCCGAACCTGGTCCCCCGCCGCCAGCTCGCGAACGCCAACACGCTGGGGCTCGCGACCACCTACGGCACCCTGCCGCTCGGCGGGGTCGTGTTCACCTCGCTCACGGGCCTCGCCGCCGCGCTCGGAACGACGATCGGCTTCCTCGGGGAGCGGCCTGAGGCGCTCGCCTTCTGGTTGGACGGCCTGACGTTCGGGTTCTCCGCCTACATGATCTCCCGCATCCCGATGCGCGGATCGCGTCCCGCCGCGACCGGGAAGCTCGGCGCGAACGGGGCGGTCGCGTCCTTCGGCGAGGGGATCCGCTACCTGCGCGGTCACCGGTTCGTGCGCGCGATGACGATCGGCATCGTCCTCGCCTTCATCGGCGTGGGGTCGGTGATGGGCCTCGGGCCGGTCTTCGCGCGGCGCACCCTGGGGGCCGGCCCCTCGGGGTGGGGCGTCCTCATCACCGCCGTGGGGATCGGGCTCGGCATCGGGATGGCGTCCCTCGGCTGGCTCCAGCGGTTCGTCTCCAAGCACGTGCTGTTCCCGTCGGCGATGGTCGCGACCGCCGCGACGGGCACGATCCTCGCGCTGATGCCATCCTTGACCCCGGCGGCGGTGATGACGGTCGTGGTGGGCGCGACCGCCGGCGTCACCTGGGTGACGGGGTACACGCTGTTGCACGAGAACATCTCGGACGAGATGCGCGGACGGACGTTCGCCACGCTGACGGTGCTGTCGCGCCTCGGGCTGTTCGTGTCCCTCGCCGGCTTCCCCGCGCTCGCCGGTGCGCTCGGCGACCGACAGATCGAGATCGGCGGGCGCGACTTCGTCCTGGTGGGAACGCGTCTCGCGCTCCTGGTCGGGGCCGTCATCGTGCTCATGGGCGGGATCCTGTCGCGTCGGGGCCTGCTCCGCGCGCGCCTCGCCCGCCTCCGGCCGCTCGTGCTCCGCCCGCGCCTGCGGAAGGTGGAGCGGCGCGGCGCCTTCGTCGTGTTCGAGGGGGTCGAGGGAGCGGGGAAGGGGACGCAGATCCGGATGGCGCGGGACTTCCTCATGTCGCGGGGGATCGAGGTGCTCGTGACGCGCGAACCCGGCGGGACCGACCTGGGCGAGCGGGTCCGCGAGGCCGTGCTCGACACGTCACCGTCCGGGGTCGACCCTCGGGCCGAGACGCTGTTGTTCGCCGCCAGCCGCGCTCAGCACGTCGCCTCGGTCATCCGACCGGCCCTGGAGTCCGGCAGCGTGGTGATCTGCGACCGCTACATCGACTCCTCGCTCGCCTACCAGGGCGCCGGGCGCGGCCTCGGCGAGCAGGACGTCCTCTCCCTGAACGCCTGGGCGACGCAGGGCCTCTTCCCCGACCTCGTGATCCTGCTCGACGTCGACGTGGAGGAGGGACTCGCCCGAGCCGGCCGCGACCGGGATCGGATCGAGGCCGAGGATCTCTCCTTCCACGCGAAGGTCGCCGAGGCCTACCTCCACATCGCCGAGGAGCATCCGGAGCGCTTCGTCGTGATCGACGCCTCGCGCTCCCCGCAGGAGGTCCACGAGAAGGTGTGCGAGGCGCTGCTCCGCTTCCTGGAGAACGGGGACTCGTGAGCGTCCTCGACCGCGTGCCCGCCCAGGAC
>DATLGG010000047.1:0-5549 GCA_035540615.1 Actinomycetota bacterium
CACCGAGGATCTCCTCTTCCCGCGGGTTCACCGGGATGATCCGGTAGCCCGCCTTCTGCAGGTAGCGGGCCACGCTGTTCGAATCGCGGTCCGGCCTGCTGGACAGGCCGACGACCGCGATCGTTCGCGCCTCCCGCAACAGCGCAACGGCATCCGTCTCGCTCATCGCCATCCTCCCTTCCTCAGGACCTCGAGCAGATCGTGCAGGATCCGGCCGGTCGCGCCCCAGACCGTCACGTTCTCGAGGTCGTAGGTGAACATCATCGGGTGCGGCCCGCCCGGCGAGGGGACCTCGCGCTCGATCTCCAGGAGAACATCGATCCGCGCCTCGAGAACCTCCGCGATCTCGACGGGGCTCGCCACCATCTCGGGACGGACGTGGAGGAGGCCCACGTACGGTGCGATCACGTAGCCGGTCACGAAGGTCTGGGTCGGGGGGAGCCCACCCAGGACCTCCACGGCCTCGCGCGGGATCCCGACCTCCTCCTCCGTCTCGCGGAGGGCCGTCGTGAGCAGGTCGGGGTCGTCGTCGTGCCGCGACCCACCGGGGAAGGAGACCTCGCCCTTGTGCTGCCGCACGGTCTCGGTCCGACGCGTGAACAGGACGGTCGGTTCGGGTTCGAGGACGACCGGGACGAGGACGGCCGCCGGCGCGCCCTCGGGCAGCACCGGGTCCGCGACCGGCGTTCCCAGGGATGCGCGCAGGATCTCCGCGAGGTCAGGCACCGAGGCATCGTAGCGAGCGGGAGGCGCCGTCAGCAGTCGAGGCAGCGCACCCGAAGCTCGTAGGGCCCCTTGCTGAGGTACCACGCGCTCACGTGGAAGTAGTGGGTGCCGGTGGCGCGGGCGCGGAACGTGACTCGCTCGTCCGCCCCCTTCGTCAGGTTCTCGCTGCTCGCCAGCATCCGCGGGTTCCCGATCCTCCAGAACCCCTGCCAGACCTCAACGGTCAAGGGGTCCCAGACGAACAGGTCGTGGTCGCGTCCGTCGGGGACGCGCAGGACCGCGCGGTAGCGCTTCCCCTTCATGAGCCGCTTCGCGAACAGGTCGTTCACGTCGCTCGGCCACGACACCTGCCCCGAGGCGGCGCGGCCGAGCGGCTTCGCGCCCGGGATGTCGCCGTCGTGAGGCTGGACCGCCGGCGAGGTGTCCATCTCCGCCAGGGCACGGGCCGCGTTCACCCGCCCGGCCGCCCACGTGAACCGCCCGGCCTTCGGTTGGTTCGACCGCGGCCACAGCACCGAGAACATGCCGCTGGCGGCGGGTACGCCATCGGCGTCGACCGAGTTCATGATCACGTTCCGGACCTCCGTCGGGCCCAGGTCGGGCCGGTGCGACCGGACCAACCCGGCGATCCCTGCGACGTGCGGCGCCGCCATCGAGGTCCCATCGAGGAGGTCGTAGCCAGCGCCGGGGACCGTGCTCTTGATGTCGACGCCCGGCGCTGCGACGTGCACCGAGCGCCGGCCCCAGCTGGTGAAGGCGCAGCGGTTGCGCGTGTTGGCCGGGTCGGCGGCGCAGGCCGTCCGATACCCGGGTTGGTCGCGGTGGTTCGTCGCCGCCACGCTGATCGTCGAGGGGAGCCGGTAGCTCGCCGGGTAGCTCGGGGAGCAGCGCTCCCCGCACCACGGTCGGTCGTTGTCGACGCTCGAGTTGCCGGCCGCGATCACGGAGAGGACGCCGGCCTGCCCGGCACGGCGGAAGGCCTCCCGCTCGAGCCGGCTCCAGTGGAGGCCGCCGTAGCTGGCGTTGATGATGAACCTCCGGTCCGGGTGGTCGAGCTGCATCTGGCGGACGTAGGCGATCGCCTCGAGCTCGTCCTCGAGCGTCCCGCCGCGGCTGCCGAGGAACCGAACCGGCATGATCCCGCACCCGGGCGCGGTCCCGTCCCCGCCACAGACGCCCGCGATCCCGATCCCGTTGTTCGTCACGGCCGCGGCCGTCCCGGCCACGTGCGTCCCGTGAGGGTCGTCCGAGTGCAGGGGCCGCCCGCGGGGGGTGGCCCGGGTGAAGTCACAGCCGTGGACGTCGTCCACGCAGCCGTTCCCGTCGTCGTCGATGTTGTTGATCTCCTTCCCTCCGCCGCTCTCACCGGGATTGACCCAGAGGTTGGCGACGAGGTCCGGATGGGAGACGTCCACGCCCGAATCGATGATCGCGATGACGGTCTGCGGAGACCCCGTCTCGATCTCCCAGGCACCCATCGCGTCGATGTCGCTGCCGATGCTGCCGGCGGCCTCCGCGGCTGCCGGTGGCGTCACCTCGTGCGACTGACCCTCGTTCCGGAGGGCCCACAGGTGCCGGAACTCCGGGTCGCTCGGCACGGAGGCGGGATAGCGGTAGAGGTTCGGCTCGGCGGCCTCGACGTCCGGATCGCGCTCGTAGGCCGCGATCGCCTCGACGATCGAACGCCCATCCGGGACGCGGGCGACCTCGAGACGTCCCGGCCCGGCGATCCGATCCACGGCGCGGGCTCCCACGCGATCGTGGATCCGCCGCGATCGCTGGGCGGAGACGCCATCGCGGAAGGCGACGAGCACTTCTCCCGGCACCCAGGGCGGCCGCAGGGCCTCGACCGGCCGCTTCGAGACGAGCCCCCCGGGTGCCGCGGCGGAGGGCGCGATCAGGCCGGTCAAGACGACCGGGGCAGCGAGGAGGGAGACGAGGAAGGGACGGATGCGCACGCGATCATCCACGATACGGCATGTGTCGGGTTGGAGCCGGCTGTTCCTTAGGGGAGCCCCCGGATCAGCCCCCCGTCCACCTGGTACGCCGCCCCCGTGATGTAGGCGGCGCGCTCGGAGGCGAGGAACGCGACGACGTCGCCCAGCTCACGTGGATCGCCGAACCGCCCCATGGGGATCGCCGCCGCCTCCTCGCCGATCGCCGCATCCTCGTCGAGACCGCTCCGCCGGCGTCGGCCCTCGATCAGCTCGCGCACGCGGTCGGTGAGGAAGCGGCCCGGAACGACGGTGTTGACCGTGATCCCCTCGGGCGCCAGCTCGAGCGAAAGGGTCTTCGCCCACCCGGCGACCCCCGTCCTGACCGCGTTCGACAGCATGAGGTTCGGGATGGGCTGGCGGACCGAGCTCGACCCGATCACGATGACGCGGCCGTAGCCTGCCTCGCGCATCAGCGGGAGCGCCGCCCGGGTCATCCGGATCGTGGAGAAGAAATTGAGCTCGAGCGCGGCGCGGAAGTCGTCATCGGAGAGCTCCTCGAACGGCCCGATGCGCGGGCCGCCGGCGTTCGCCACGAGGATCTGACACCCCCCGACCGCCTCGGCTGCCTCCCGGACGAACCGCTCGGGCTCGGCGGCCACGTCGACCACGACGGCCGCCACCTCCCCTCCCGTGGCGGCGGCGATCTCTTCGCGCGCCCGCTCGAGCGCCTCACGATCGCGCGCGGCGATCGCCACCCGCGCGCCCTCCGCTGCGAGCGCCTCCGCGCAGCCGCGCCCCAGCCCCCGGCTCGCGCCCGCGACGAGCGCCGCCCGACCCTGCAGTCCCAATTCCATGATGGGCTTGTATCATCGAGTCGCGATGGACACCACAACCGCACCGCTCCAGGTGACCGAGGCCGCGGCCGCGAAGGCCCGGCAGCTCGCCGAGCGCGAGGGGCGCCCCCAGGCGTGCCTGCGCGTGCGGGTCGTCGCCGGTGGGTGCTCGGGCTTCTCCTACGAGCTGTCCTTCGAGGACGCGCCCGCCGCCGACGATCACGTGATCGAGCGCGGGGGGTTCCGGGTCCTCGTCGACCCGAAGAGCGCCGGCATCGTCGAGGGGTCGACGCTCGAGTTCCGCGAGGCGATGCTGGGCGGGGGGTTCCGGATCGAGAACCCCCGCGCGGTCCACGAGTGCGCCTGCGGGGACTCGTTCGCGATCTGACCCCGTCCGCGACCGCCCCACCTATACTCGACCGCGTGGGCGAGACCGCCGGCAAGACCCAGTGGAAGGACCTGTACCACGAGGTCGTCGCCACGACCCTCTGCACCGGATGCGCCGCCTGCGTCGTCGTCTGTCCCCCGAAGGTGCTCGGTTACGAGGACAACGTGCCGGTGCACCTCGAGGACAACGGCGTGGACGTCTGCACCCACGGCGACCGGGGCTGCGACATCTGCACCCGCGCATGCCCGCGGTTCCGCGAGTGGGAGCCCGCCATCGACACGACGCTTTTCGGCCGCACCCGCAACGCGGACGAGGAGATCGGCATCCACTCCGAGATCCTGCTCGCCCGCGCGACCGACCCGCGGAGCCTCGCGCACGGGCAGGACGGCGGCGTCGTCTCGGCGCTGCTGATCTGGGGACTCGAGGGCGGCGAGATCGACGGCGCGCTCACCTCGAAGCTCTCCGACGAGCGCCCGTGGGACGCGGAGCCGACGGTCGTCACGACGCCGGAAGAGGTCCTCGCCACCGCCGGATCGCGCTACACGTACTCGGCGAACCCTCTCGCACTGACCCTCGCGATGCAGATGGGGCTCCGTCAGGTCGCGCTCGTCGGGATGTCGTGCCAGGCGAGCGTCACCGGGAAGCTCGAGGCGATGCGGCTCAACAAGTACCGTCGCCGGATCGCGTGGACGCTCGGTCTGCTGTGCTCCAAGACGTTCACGTACGAGGGGCTGATCGAGGAGATCATCCAGAACCGGCTCGGTCTGCGGATCGAGGACGTCGTCCGCGTGAACGTCAAGGGGAAGCTCCTGATCTACACGAGCGACGGGAAGGAGCACACGTACCCGCTGAAGGACGCGCACGCGTTCACACGCCCCGGGTGCACGAAGTGCCCCGACTTCGCCGCGGAGCACGCGGACATCTCCTTCGGTGGCCTCGGCCAGAGCGACGGCTGGACGCTCACGCTGATCCGCACCGATCGCGGCGCGGACATCTGGGCCCGTGCCCTCTCGGATGGCGTCGTGGAGCAGCGCCCCGCGACCGAGGACCCCGCGGCGGTCGAGCTGATGCGCAAGCTCGCCGTCAAACAGCGCAAGCGCTGGCCACGTGACGAGATGCCGTCGGCGTGGAGCGTCCCCGGGCTGGTCCCCCCCGTCGGGGACCAGCCCGCGGACCGCTGACGGATCCCGGAAGCGCTACAGGGTGACCTGCCGGACCGCGGTCCCGCAGTTCGTCCCGTAGCAGGCACGAACGTGCACGTCGTACTGGCCGGGGGCCAGGTTCGAGGTGTCGAGCGTCGCCGAGTAGCCGGTGGGGCTTCCGCCGACCGTCCCGGGCTGGGTGTACGCCGGCGCGGCCCCCGCGGGAACGATCCCGACCTGCACGCTCGGGGAGGCGAACCGATACACGTCCTCATCGTTCTGCAGGATCGTGTCGCCGGTCTGCGATCCCGCCGACCCACCGCACAGCGAGACGTACGGAGAGAGCTTCACCGAGATGCCCTCGCAGATCGCCGGCGAGGCCGGGATCACCCGGGCGCCCGCGAGCGACGAACCGAGCTGCTGCGCGAGCACCGCGCGTGGCACCGTGACGCTGATCGTGCCGGCGGCGGGGGCGAACGTTCCCTGGAGCGTCGCCACGTTCTGGCACGTGGTGATGTTGTTC
>DATLGG010000048.1:0-2232 GCA_035540615.1 Actinomycetota bacterium
GTCCATGACCGAGTCGCACCCCGCTCCTCCCCCGAACGGTGGCCCCGCCGCGCGCCGCCTGCTGACCGAGAACGTCCCGACGGTCGTCACCGAGCTCCTCAGCCGGGTCCTCGCGATCAAGGAAGGGGAGACGTTCTGCTACTCCGACACCGAGGGGACCGTCGACGACCGCCCCGGGTACGGCCTCGGCTTCTACTTCCAGGACACGCGGTTCCTCTCGCACTTCCGCATGCGGATCGGCGGGCGCGACCCCATCCTCCTGTCGTCCTCGGCCGAGCGCGCCTACCTCTGCTACGTCGACGTCACGAACCCCGACCTCTACGACGGCTCGCAGCTCACCGTCCCCCAGCAGACGCTGAACATCCGTCGGATGCGCGCGGTCGCCGGCCGGATCTTCGAGCGGATCCGGATGAAGAACTACAACGGCTTCCCGATCGCGTTCGACGTCGAGCTCGAGTTCGCGGCGGACTTCGTCGACCTGTTCGAGGTCCGCGGCCTGACGCGCGAGCGTCGCGGCCGCCAGCATCCTCCGGAAGCCTCCGGTCGTGAGATCCGCTTCACCTACACCGGCGAGGACGACGTGGTTCGGACGACGCTGATCTCCTTCGGGCAGTCCCCGGAGGCGCTCGAGGTCCGGGGCGACCTCGTCGTCGCGCGCTTCCGCGTCGAGGTCGGGCCGCACGAGACGAAGGTGCTCTCGCTGTCGGTCGAGCCCAACGTCGGCGACGATGCTCCCCCTGCGAAGGAGTTCGATGCCGCGGTGCACGAGCTCCGCCGGTCGTACGAGGACTGGGAGCGCGAGTGCACGCAGATCCGAACCGACAACGAGCTGTTCAACCAGCTCCTGACGCAGGGCCTCCGTGACCTTCGCGCGCTCTACACGAAGCTCGGCGACCACGGCGTGATCGCCGCCGGGATCCCGTGGTTCGTGGCGCCCTTCGGTCGCGACACGCTCTTCACCTCGCACCAGCTCCTGATGCTGAACACCAGGCCCGCCCGCGACAGCCTCCAGATCCTCGCGGAGCTCCAGGGGACCGAGGTCGACGACTGGCGCGACGAGGAACCCGGGAAGATCCTCCACGAGATCCGCAAGGGCGAGCTGGCGCGCTCGGGCTACGTCCCGCACACCCCGTACTACGGCACGGTGGACGCGACCCCGTGGTTCCTCATCCTTCTCGCGCAGTACTTCCGCTGGACCGGCGACGTCGACTTCGTGCGCGGGCTGCTGCCGGCGGCGCGGAAGGCGCTGCGCTGGATCGACGAGCACGGCGACCTCGATGGCGACGGCTTCGTCGAGTACCGCAGCCGCTCGAGCCGTGGCCTCCGGAACCAGGGGTGGAAGGACTCGTGGGATTCGGTGGTCCATGCGGACGGCACCCTGGCCGAGCCCCCGATCGCGCTCGTGGAGGTGCAGGCGTACGTCTACATGGCGAAGAGCCGCACGGCCGACCTGCTCTCGGCGCTCGGCGAGCACGAGGAGGCGGCACGCCTTCGGGACCAGGCCCAGGCGCTGCGCAAGCGCTTCAACGAGGTCTTCTGGATGGAGGAGGAGCAGTACTTCTGCGAAGCCCTCGACGGCGACAAGCGCCAGGTCAAGAGCATCGTCTCGAACCCCGGGCACGCCCTCTACTGCGACGCGCTCGAGCCGGAGAAGGCCGAGGCGGTGGCGAAGCGTCTGTTCCAGCCGGACATGTTCTCGGGCTGGGGGATCCGCACGATGAGCAAGGCCGCCACCGCGTACAACCCGATGAGCTACCACAACGGATCGGTCTGGCCCCACGACAACGCGATCATCGCGGCGGGACTGAAGCGATACGGCTTCGTCACGCCCACGAACCGCGTCGCGACCGCGATGTTCGACGCGGCCGTGCACAGCGACTACCTGCGCCTGCCCGAGCTGTTCTGCGGGTTCACGCGCCGAACGCCGAGCCGGCCTGTTCAGTACCCGGTGGCGTGCTCGCCCCAGGCCTGGGCGGCCGGCGCGCCGTTCCTCCTGCTCCAGGCGATGCTCGGGGTCTCCGCGCTCGCCCACGAGAACCTGCTGACCGTGAACAAGCCTCACCTTCCGCGCTGGCTGAACTGGGTCGAGCTCCGCAACCTCCGGGTCGGCGAGAGTCGTCTGACGCTCGTCTTCCGCCGGGAAGGCGAGACGACCGGCTTCTCCCTCCTCAGCAAGGAGGGCAGCGTCCGCGTCGTGATGGAGGAGTAGCCGCTAGCGGATGCAGGGGCCGG
>DATLGG010000049.1:0-2819 GCA_035540615.1 Actinomycetota bacterium
CGACAAGACCTCGCCGCGCGCCCGCTCGCCCATGAGCCAGATCGCCGGGTACTTCATGGTGAGCTTCGAGCCGAGGTTGCCGTCGACCCACTCCATGACGGCGTCCTCGTAGGCGACGGCGCGCTTCGTGACGAGGTTGTAGACGTTGTTCGACCAGTTCTGGATCGTCGTGTAGCGGCAGCGGCCGCGCGGCTTCACGACGATCTCGACGACGGCGGAGTGCAGCGAGTCGGAGGAGTAGATCGGCGCGGTGCACCCCTCGACGTAGTGCACGTAGGCGTCCTCGTCGACGATGATCAGCGTGCGCTCGAACTGGCCCATGTTCTCGGCGTTGATCCGGAAGTAGGCCTGGAGCGGCATCTCGATGTGGACGCCCGGCGGGACGTAGATGAAGGAGCCGCCGGACCAGACCGCGGAGTTGAGCGCGGCGAACTTGTTGTCGTTCTGCGGGATGATCGTCCCGAAGTACTGCTTGACGAGGTCCTCGTGCTCGCGGAGCCCGGAGTCCATGTCGAGGAAGATCACGCCCTTCCGCTCGAGATCCTCCTGGAGCTTGTGGTAGACGACCTCGGACTCGTACTGCGCGCCGACGCCGGCGAGGTACTTCTTCTCCGCCTCGGGGATCCCGAGCTTGTCCCAGGTGTCCTTGATGTCGGCCGGGAGGTCCTCCCACCGGTCCGCCTGCTTCTCGGTCGGGCGGATGTAGTAGTAGATGTTCTCGAAGTCGATCCCGGAGAGGTCGGCGCCCCACCCGGGCATCGGGCGCGAGAGGAAGTAGTCGAGGCTCTTGTGGCGGAACTTCCGCATCCAGTCCGGCTCGCCCTTGTGGGACGAGATCGCGTCGACGAGCTCGTGCGAGAGCCCGCGGCCCGACTTGAAGAAGTAGTCCTCGGGGACGCTGAAGCCGTACTTGACCTCGTAGTCGGAGCCGATCCCCTGGACGATCTCGGTCTCGGTCGACGCCATCAGACCTCACCTCCGGTCGCGCCCGCGGCGGCCGGCGCGAAGGCCTCGTAGCCCTCCTCCTCGAGCCGTTGCGCGAGCTCCTTGCCGCCCTCGGCGACGATCCGGCCGTCGACGAAGACGTGGACGAAGTCGGGCTGGATGTAGTTGAGGATCCGCTGGTAGTGCGTGATCACGAGCGCGCCCATCTCCGGGCCGACGAGCTCCTGCACGCCGCCGGCGACGATGCGCAGCGCGTCGATGTCGAGGCCGGAGTCGGTCTCGTCGAGGATCGCGATCCGCGGCTTCAGCATCGCCATCTGGAGGATCTCGACGCGCTTCTTCTCGCCGCCGGAGAAGCCCTCGTTGAGGTACCGCTGCGCGAGCTCGCGCGGCACCTTCAGACGGTCCATCGCCTCGAGCATCTGCGTGCGGAACTCCTTCACGGAGATCGGGTCGTCGACGCCGCCCGCCTTCGCCTTCCGGATCGAGTTGATCGCCTGGCGCATGAAGCTCGTCACGGTCACGCCGGGGACGGCGTGGGGGTACTGGAAGGCGAGGAAGAGGCCGCGCTGCGCGCGCTCGTCCGCCTCGAGCTCCGTGACGTCCTCCCCGTCGAGGAGGATCTGCCCGCCCGTCACCTCGTACGCCGGATGGCCCATCAGCGCGTAGGCGAGCGTCGACTTCCCCGAGCCGTTCGGGCCCATGATCGCGTGCACCTGATCGGTGTCCACGGCGAGGTCGACGCCCTTGACGATCTCGGTGCCGTCCTCGAGCGCGACGTGCAGATCCTTCAGTTCGAGCAGCGCCATCTGTTCGTGCGTCCTCCAGGCAAGAGAAATCGCCGGAAACCGTCCCGGCTCGTGACACCGAGTCTAGCCGATGCGAACCAGGCGCCGGACCGCCCCCGGGGCGTGCCCGTTGCGCCCCGCCATGATCGTCGCGGCGACCGGCGCCCCGACCCCGAGGAGCGTCAGGAGCGTCCGCACCGACGGGCGCAGGCGCAGCGCGGTCCACGCGGTGGTGTCGCGCGACCGGTCGCTGAAGCGTCCGCGCGCGCCCCGGTCGCCGGGCAGCGTCTCGAACAGGTTGTCCGGCGAGTCGACCGGCTTCGGCTCGCCCGTGTTCTGGTCCTTCCAGCCGGACTTCAGCAGGACGAGGTCGCCGGCGCGCGGGGCGAGCTTCTGCCCCCAGAGGAGCTTCTGCGCGCCCCAGCCGATCGGCAGCTCGCGGATCGGGTTCTCGAAGCAGTGGAGCGTCGCCTCCGCGATCGCCTCCGGCTGGTAGATCGGGGGAACCGGTTGCGGCTGCTTCCCCACCTTCTGCCGGCTCACGTCGAACTGCGGCGTGTTGATCGCGCCGGGTAGGACGACGGAGATGTCGACGCCGGCGCCCTCGCGCGCCAGCTCCACGCGCGCCGACTCGAGGAACGTCCGCAGCGACGCCTTCGTCGAGCAGTACGCCGCCTGCAGCGGGATCCCGCGGTAGGCGAGCGCCGAGTTCACGTCGACGAACGTGCCGCCGCTCTCCCTCAGGTGCGGGAGGACGGCCCAGAACCCGTAGACCCGGCCGAAGAAGTTGACGTCGAAGACGCGCCGCAGCTCCTCCGGTTCGAGCTCGCGCGCCTCCGCGTACACCGTCACCGTCGCGCAGGCGACGAACGTGTCGATCCGGCCGAAGCGCTCGACCGCGCGCTCGACGATGGTCTCGTTCTCGACCTGGCTCGCGACGTCGGCGGTGACGGCGAGCCCCTCGCCGCCGAGCTCGTCGATCTCGCGGACGGCCTGCTCGAGCGCCTCGCCGTTGCGCGCGGCCACGACGACCCTCGCGCCGCGCCGGGCCGCGGCGCGCGCGATCGCGCGGCCGAGGCCGTAGGA
>DATLGG010000050.1:0-3617 GCA_035540615.1 Actinomycetota bacterium
GAAGAGGAGTTGCTCGAGAGGCTGCGTCAGGCGGGCGTCTTCCGGCTCGACGGGATCGCGCTCGCGATCATCGAACCGACCGGCGGCATCTCGCTGCTGCAGCGCGGCGAGGAGGCGGATGAGCTCATGCTGCGCAACGTCCGGCGCTGACCCCAGGATGCCGAAGGCCCGGCAACCCTGCGGCTGCCGGGCCGTCGGCCTTACCGCCCGCGAGCGTCCCCGCGGGCGGGGTCTTCAGGACTCCTGCTGGCCTGCCAGCTCGATCGGGGGGGCGTCGGGGGAGGCGCCGGACTCGAAGACGATCTCGTCGTTGCGGGCATCCACGATGACCGTCTGCCCCGCCTGGAACTCCTTCCACAGGAGCTTCTCCGAGAGCGGGTCCTCGACCATCCGCTGGATCGTGCGGCGCAGCGGCCGGGCCCCCAGCGCGGGGTCGTAGCCCTTCTCGGCGAGGAGCTCCTTCGCGGCCTCCGTGAGGACGATCTCGACGTCCTTCGACTTCAGCTGCTCGCGGACGCGCTTCGTCATGAGGTCGACGATGTCCTTCACGTGCTCGCGGGAGAGCGAGTGGAAGACGATGACCTCGTCGATCCGGTTCAGGAACTCGGGCCGGAAGGAGCGCTTGAGCTCCTCGTTGACCTTGTCCTTCATCTTCTCGTAGCTCACGCCCTCCTCGGCGTCCTGCCGAGCGAACCCGATCGAGGCCTTCGCGAGGTCCCGGGTCCCGAGGTTCGAGGTCATGATGATCACGGTGTTCTTGAAGTCCACCGTGTGCCCCTGGGCGTCCGTGAGCCGTCCGTCCTCGAGGATCTGCAGCAGGGTGTTGAACACGTCGGGGTGCGCCTTCTCGATCTCGTCGAACAGCACGACGCTGAACGGCTTGCGCCGCACCGCCTCGGTGAGCTGGCCGCCCTCCTCGTACCCCACGTAGCCGGGGGGCGAGCCGATCAGGCGCGAGACCGTGTGCTTCTCCATGTACTCGGACATGTCGAGCTGGATCAGCGAGTCCTCGTCGCCGAACAGGAACTCCGCGAGGGTCTTCGACAGCTCCGTCATCCCGACGCCGGAGGGCCCGAGGAAGATGAACGACCCGCTCGGCCGCTTCGGGTCCTTCAGGCCGGCCCGCGTGCGGCGGATCGCCTTCGACACGGCCGTCACGGCCTCGGACTGGTTGACGAGGCGCTTGTGCAGCTCGTCCTCCATCCGCAGGAGCTTCTGGGTCTCCTCCTCGGTGAGCTTGTACACGGGGATGCCGGTCCACATGGCGAGGACCTCGGCGATCTCCTCCTCGTCGACCTCGGAGAGGATGTCGAGCTCCCCGGACTTCCAGTCCTTCTCCCGGCGGGTCCGCTCCTCGATGAGGTTCCGCTCCTCGTCCCGCAGGTTGGCGGCGGCCTCGAAGTCCTGGCCGTCGATCGCCGACTCCTTGCGCATCCGGACGTCGGCGATCTTCTCGTCGACCTCGCGGACGTCCGGCGGCGCCGTCATCCGGCGGATGCGGATCCGCGAGCCCGCCTCGTCGATCAGGTCGATCGCCTTGTCGGGGAGGAAGCGGTCGGAGATGTAGCGGTCGGAGAGGTTCGCCGCTGCCACCAGGGCGTCGTCGGTGAACGAGACGCGGTGGTGGGCCTCGTAGCGGTCCCGCAGGCCCTTGAGGATCTCGATCGTGTGCGTGACCGACGGCTCGTTCACGTCGATCGGCTGGAACCGGCGCTCGAGGGCCGCGTCCTTCTCGAGGTGCTTGCGGTACTCGTCACGCGTGGTCGCGCCGATCGTCTGGAGCTCGCCGCGCGCGAGCATCGGCTTGAGGATCGAGGCCGCGTCGATCGCGCCCTCGGCGGCGCCGGCGCCGACGAGCGTGTGGAGCTCGTCGATGAACAGGATGATGTCGCCGCGGGTCTTGATCTCCTTCAGGACCTTCTTCAGGCGCTCCTCGAAGTCACCGCGGTAGCGGGAGCCGGCGACGAGGGCGCCGAGGTCGAGCGTGTAGATCTGCTTGCCGTTCAGCGTCTCGGGGACCTCGCCCTTGACGATGTCCTGCGCGAGCCCCTCGACGATCGCGGTCTTGCCGACGCCGGGCTCGCCGATCAGCACCGGGTTGTTCTTCGTCCGGCGAGAGAGCACCTGCATCACGCGCTCGATCTCCTTCGCGCGGCCGATCACCGGGTCGAGCTTGCCGTCGCGGGCGAGCTGCGTGAGGTTGCGGCCGAACTGGTCGAGGACCATCGAGCCCTGCGGCGCCTGCTCGGCGGCGCCGGGCTCCTTGCCGCCCGTGTAGCCCGACAGGAGCTGGATCACCTGCTGGCGGACGCGGTTGAGGTCGGCGCCGAGCTTCTGGAGGACCTGCGCGGCGACGCCCTCGCCCTCGCGGATCAGGCCGAGCAGGATGTGCTCGGTGCCGATGTAGTTGTGGCCGAGCTGGAGGGCCTCGCGCAGAGAGAGCTCGAGGACCTTCTTCGCACGGGGGGTGAACGGGATGTGGCCGGCCGGGGTGGACTGGCCCTGGCCGATGATCTCCTCGACCTGCTGGCGGACCGCCTCGAGGGAGATGCCGAGGGACTCGAGCGCCTTCGCGGCGACCCCCTCCCCCTCGTGGATGAGGCCGAGGAGGATGTGCTCGGTCCCGATGTAGTTGTGGTTCAGGAGCCGCGCTTCTTCTTGGGCGAGGACGACGACCCGGCGGGCCCGGTCTGTGAATCGCTCAAACATGGCCTTCTCTTCCTGAGGCCGGACCTGCCGGCCCCATCGGGCGTCCCCGGGGATCGTCGGACTCCGTCCTACCCCCGAAGCGTCGGTCCGCTCCCGGCACCTCCCCGGCGCCCGGAGCGCCTCGGGACCGATGATACCACCGGGCCCCGACCAGACCTCCGAGCCGATCCCGCTTCAACCGCTCCATCGCGCCTCCACCGCCGGCCGCCGGGCGAACCGCTCCTTCCCTGTTCTTCGGCCGCCCGGCGCGCGTGGATTAGCGGCGGAGCGAGATCCGTCAGCTCTTCTTGACGGGCTCCCAGCCTTCCTCTTCCTCGCCGTCGAGCTTCTGCTTCACGGTGCCGCTGGCCTTGCGCACGCCCTCCTCGACGACGTGGAGGCTCTTCTGCGCACCGCTCTCGACGACCTCCCGGCCGCGCTCGACGACCGACCGCACCGTCGGGTTGCCCATGAAGCGGTCCCACGCCTCGCGCAGCTCCTCGTAGCGCTCCTTGCCGGCCTTCGTGCCGAGGACGTAGCCGACGCCGAAACCGATGATCAACCCTCGCTTGAAGCCCATGCTTTCTCCTTTCCCTCCGTCCGGGGGCATCCTGAGGCCGCAGGGGCCTCGCTCGCTCCTTCTACCCCGGGTGGCCGGGGCTCACCCCGTCGCGCCGAGCGACCCCCGCGGTCAGATCCGGCATCGAGGTGCGATGATGGATGCGTGAGCGACGCACCGAAGACCTTCGGCCCCAACGCCTGGCTCGTCGACGAGATGTACCGACGCTACCGGGAGGACCCGGCGTCCGTCGACGAGGCGTGGGCGGAGTTCTTCGAGGGGTACCGGCCGCGCGGGGCCGCTCCCCCCGAGCCGCAGCCCGCCCCGACCCGGACCCAGGCACCCACGGCACCGGCACCCGACGCCGCGC
>DATLGG010000051.1:0-6209 GCA_035540615.1 Actinomycetota bacterium
GTGCAGGGGCGGCCTCCGACGCGTCCGAGCCGATGCCAGTCCGGCCCGACCTCCGAGGCCCCACCGGCAGCCACGACGGTCCCGGGCGAGGTCCATGGCATCCGCACGGCCAGGTCGACGCCGCCGGATCCGGGTGTCTGCGTGAGGTGGGCGATGCCCTCGCCTCCGGGCGACCAGTCGGGGTCCAGCTCCGCGACGCCCGGGGTGGAGGTCAGGTTGAGCGGGGAACCACCGGCGGCGTCCACGATCCACAGGTCCGCTGCCCCGCCGCCGCAGGTGCGGTCGAACACGATCCCGGCGGCCCCCCACGACGGGTTCGCGTCGCTGCAGCCTTCGCTCGTGAGGCGGCGGAGCCCGGAGCCGTCGGCCTGGACCACCCACAGGCTCGGGAACCCGCCGTCCGAGCGAGCGAAGACGAGGGCGGTCCCATCCGGGGACCACGACGGCGACGCATCGAACCGACCGCGCCGCGCCGAGGTGAGCGACGCGACGGTCGAGCCCGCCGAGGACATCGTCATCAGGCGCGACCACCCGCGAGCAGGACGTGAGCGGACGAAGGCGATCCGCTCGCCCGACGGCGACCAGGCGGGTTCCCGATCGTCGAACCCGCTCGCCGTCAGGCGACGCAGGCTCTCACCGGTGGGAGCGATCGTGTGGATCTCGTGGACGCTCCCGGGCCTGCGGCGAGCGAAGGCGATCCGGTGGCCGGATGGCGCCCAGCTCGGGTCGACGTCCCTCGTGGAGGGGCTGGCGGTCAGGTTCCCGACCGGAAGGCCGTCGGGAGTCACGAGGAAGATGTCGCGCGACCCCGCCGACGGGCGGTGGAAGGCCACGACCTCCTCGGCGGGAACGACCGCGCCAGCGGCGGCGCCTGGGAGCGGCGTCAGCGAGGTCGTGATCGCGGCGACGACGAGGAGGAAGGATCGGATCGAGGACACCATGCTTTCTGCCAGAAGGCGGACGTCCCACAGTAGGAAGGGGTCGCAGAGGCGTCAAGCAGAGCGGCCGGAGCGCCCTTCGGCGAGCGCCGCCAGAACGCCGGCCAGGAGCGCGCATCGCGCGGGGACCGACGCGAGGTCCATCCACTCGGACGGGCCGTGCCACCCGCCGCCGATGGGCCCGAGCCCGTCGAGCGTGGGGAGCCCGGCCGCGCCGGTCGTGTTCCCGTCCGAGGCGCCGCCGGAGCCGACGTCGGCCGGTGGCGGGATCCCGAGGGCCCCGGCCACCTGGCGGACCACCCCCGCGAGCTGCGCGGACCGCTCCGAGGGCTCGAGGGGCAGGTGCCAGCTCCGGACCACGACGTCGACCTCGACGTCGGGGACGGTGTGGGTCCCGGCGATCCGTCGCAGCTCCTCCTCGGCCTCGGCCAGGGTCGCCGGGGTCGCCGCCCGAAGGTCGACCTCGATCGAGCAGTGCTCGGGGACGACGTTCGGGCGGGTGCCGCCTCCGATCACCCCCACGTTGAGGGTCACGTCCGGCCAGCGCTCGTTCATCGCCTGGAGGGCGAGCGCCTTGTGGATCGCCTCGAGGACCGCGCTCCTGCCCTTCTCCGGCTCGACGCCGGCATGGGCGGCGCGGCCCCGGATCGAGATCCTCGCGTCGGTGACGCCCTTGCGGGCGGAGACGATGTCACCGTTCGCCCTCGCGGCCTCCAGCACGAGCGCGACGTCAGCCTCCCCCGCGGCCTCCGTGATGAAGCGGCGCGAGAACGGCGAACCGATCTCCTCGTCCGGGTTGCAGATGTAGGTGATCGAGCCGAACCCCTCGATCCCGGCTTCCTGGAGGGCTTCGACGGCGAAGAAGCCGAGGAGGAGGCCGCCCTTCATGTCGGAGACGCCGGGGCCGAAGGCTCGCTCACCCTCCACGCGGAACGGCCTCGCCTCCGCGGTGCCCGCGTCGAAGACGGTGTCCATGTGGCCGATCAGCAGGATCCGCGGACCACCGGAGCCCTCCAGACGCCCGATCACCACGTCACCCAGCTGCGGCTTGCCCGGGGGTGGCTCGTTCGGATGCCGCTCGACCCGCCAGCCGCCGGCGACGAACCGCGCCTCGCACAGGTCCGCGATCCGGTTCACCCCCTCGGGCGTGTAGGTGCCCGAGTCGATGCTGACCAGCTGTCTGAGGGCTTCGACGAACTCGCCCTGCCGTGCCTCGATCGGAGCGAGCAGGTCCCGCGGCGAGAGGCGGGGCGACAACGGATTCAGGCCTGCTGGCCCGGCGGGTCGACCTCGCCCGGTTGGTTGGCGACCACGCCGGCCTCCCGGGCCGCCGCCTCCTGCGCTTCCTCCTCGCTTCCGAAGACGTCACCGGGGAAGCCGCGGGCTGCCTCGTCGGTGAGCTCCACGACCAGGAACTCCCCCAGGTTGATCCGACGGACCTCTCCCTCCATGACCCCCGGGAGCTCCTCGGCACGCGCCACCCCGAACATCGCCATCGTCCACCTCCATCGGATCGAACCGGGCCGGGCTCCGGAATCTTCGCATACCGAGAAGGATTCCGGCCGCGGATGGCGAAGTATGAGTCCAAGGGTCGGGGAGCACCCGGCCTCGGACGAAAAGGAGTTCGCGTGGCGGCGAAGGTCAGGATCAAGGTGCCGGCCGATCTCACGGACCTCTCCGACGAGGAGCTCGTCGCCCGGTACCAGGCCGGGGAAGCCGCTGCCGTCGAGATCCTCCTGAACCGCTACCGGCACCTCGCCCACATCAAGGCCCGTTCCTACTTCCTCGCGGGCGCGAGCCGCGACGACGTCGTCCAGGAGGGCATGATCGGCCTCTACAAGGCGATCCGCGACTACCGCGAGGGCCGCCGCGCCGCCTTCCGGACCTTCGCCGACGTCTGCATCACCCGTCAGATCGTGAGCGCGATCAAGACCGCCACCCGGCACAAGCACGACCCGCTGAACAGCGGGCTCTCCCTCTCCAAGCCCCTCCCCCAGGACGACCAGCCGGACCGCGTGCTCGGCGACGTGCTGAGCGGTGAGGACGTCGCCGACCCCGCCGACCTCGTGATCCAGAACGAGGAGATCCTGGGGGTCCGGCGCGCGTTCGCCGAGGTCCTCTCGGACTTCGAGGCCGAGGTCCTGCGGATGTACATCGAGGGCAAGTCCTACCAGGACATCGCGCGGCATCTCCGCCGCGGCGTGAAGGCGATCGACAACGCCCTCCAGCGGATCAAGCGGAAGCTGGAGATGAGCCTGCGGGGCGACGCCGAGCTCGTCGGCACGGCCACGCACGCCGGCAGCGGACACTGACCATCACCCGGTCGGTGGGCGCGGCAGGATTTGAACCTACGACCTCTCGCGTGTGAGGCGAGCGCTCTCCCGCTGAGCTACGCGCCCTGGGGCTGACCAGCCTACAGGAACCGGGCCTCGCCGTGGAAGCCCGCCCGGAAAAGGGGACGGCGGGGTGTGCCCGCGTCACCCCGCCGTCAGGCCCGAGCCCGGAGGCTCGGACGTCTGAACACAGTGTCTCACCGCCGACCCGATTTTGCAATGGGGGGCCCGCGTTCGTCAGGATACCGGTGCCCGCCGCCCGCTCGAGGCCCGGGCGCAGGAAGGGGGAAGGATGGAACGGAAGCTGGCACAGCGGCTCGTCGTCGAGTTCGTCGGCACCTTGGCGCTGGTCTTCATCGGGGTCGGCGCGATCATCAGCACCCAGGCCGGAGGGGCCCTCATCACGGTGGCCCTCGCGCATGGGCTCGCGATCGCGGTCATGGTCTCCGCGACCGGGCACATCTCGGGCGGCCACTTCAACCCGGCCGTGACGATCGGGGCCTGGGTGACCCAGCGCATCCGGCTGACGGACGCGCTGACCTACGTCGTGGCGCAGCTCCTCGGTGGCGCCGCCGGAGCGGGACTGATCCGGCTGGCGGTCCCTCGCGACATCTGGTCGGCGGTGAACCTCGGGACGCCGCAGGCGACCGAGGTGATCGGGTCGGGGCAGGCCGTGCTGATCGAGGCGATCCTGGCGTTCTTCCTCGTCTGGGTGATCTTCGGAACGGTCATGGACCCGGACGGCTCCTTCCACAAGATCGCCGGACTCGGGATCGGCCTGACGATCGCGATGGGGATCATGATGGGCGGCCCCTTCACGGGCGCGGCCATGAACCCGGCGCGCGCCTTCGGCCCGGCGCTCGTCGGCAACTTCTGGACGGCGCACTGGATCTGGTGGGTCGGCCCGATCGCCGGCGGACTCGTCGCCGCGCTCCTGTACGACACCGTCATGCTGAGGACGCGCTCGCTGCCGCCGCCCGAGACCGACACGCCACCTCCCGCCCAGCCGGAGTACGGCGGCCCGGGCGAGCCCGAGGCCGAGGCGGTCCTCCCGTCGAGCTGGAGCGACGAGGCGGACGAGGAGCGATAAGGAGGTTCCGACGCGCGAAGGGGTGGCGATCCGCGAGCTCGCCTCGATCGAGGAGATGCGCGCGGCTGCCGAGCTCATCGACGGGATCTGGGGCGAGACCCGGATCGTCACCCCGGAGCTGCTGCGGGCCATCGCGACCCACGGCGGGCTGGTCGTTGGCGCCTACCGGGGGAAGGCGCTCGTCGGCGCCCAGATGGCCTTCCTCGGCATGTCGGCCGATGAGCTGGTGCTGCACTCGCACGTGACGGGCGTGGCGCCAGGCGAGCGCGGGACCGGGATCGGGCGCGCGCTCAAGATCGCGCAGCGCGACTGGTGCCTCGCCCGCGGGATCGCGACCGTCACCTGGACCTTCGACCCGATGATCGGGCGGAACGCCGCCTTCAACCTGCGATCCCTCGGCGCGGAGGCCGTCGCGTTCCTGCCGGACTTCTACGGCCCGATGAACGACGCCTTCAACGCCGGCGACCGAACCGACCGCCTGGAGGTGCGATGGGAGCTGTCCTCGGAGCGGGTCGAGGCCGCCCTTTCGGGACGCGCCTCGGCCCCCACCCACGACGGCCGGGTGCTGCTGGCGGACCACGACGGAAGCCCGCGTCCTGAACCGCTCGGCGACGCGGACGAGCCCGTGGTGCGCGTGCAGATCCCCGGCGACTACCTCGCGTTGCGGGCGCGCGACCCCGAGCTCGCACGGCGATGGAGGACCGCCGCGGGTGAGGCGTTCGGGACGGCGATGAACCTCGGTTTCCGCGCCGTCTGGTTCGACCCGCCGGCGACCTACGTGCTGGAGCGCCGCTGAAGCCGGAAGCGATCGAGCTGCTGCGCGTCCGGCTCCCGCTCCGGCGCCCCTTCACGACGTCGTTCGGCACGATGCGCGAGAAGGAGGCGATCCTCGTGCGAGCGCTCGGACCCGAGGGCGAGGGGTGGGGCGAGTGCGTCGCGGCGCAGGAGCCGCGGTACTCGGCGGAGTGGAACGATGGCGCGTGGCTCGTCCTGCGCGATCACCTCGCCCCGGCGGCGCTCGCCGGTCACGCCTCGGGCGTGCGGGGTCATCCGATGGCACGGACGGCGCTCGATGTCGCGCTCCTCGACCTTCGCCTCCGGGCGGAGGGTCGCAGCCTCGCGGAGGAGCTCGGCGCGATCCGCGACCGCGTCCCCTCCGGCGTGAGCCTCGGCCTCGAGGGATCCCTCGACGACCTCCTCGCCGAGGTGGAGCAGGCCGTGGGAGCCCGCTACCGGAGGGTGAAGCTGAAGATCGAGCCCGGCCGCGACCTCGACGTCGTGCGCACGGTGCGGGAGACGTTCCCGGACCTTCCCCTGAGCGTCGACTCGAACGCCGCCTACACTCCGGCGGACCTCGACCACCTGACACGCCTCGATGCCTTCGGGCTCGCGTACATCGAGCAACCCCTGCCGGAGGACGACCTGCTCGGGCACGCCTCTCTCCAGGAGCGGATCCAGACACCGGTCTGCCTCGACGAATCGATCACCTCCCCCACCCGCGCGATGGAGGCGATCCGGGCCGATGCCTGCCGGATCATCAACGTGAAGGTTGGGCGCGTCGGCGGCCTCGACCCCTCACGCGCGATCCACGACATCGCGGTCGCAGAGGGCGTCCCGCTCTGGTGCGGCGGCATGCTCGAGACGGGGATCGGCCGAGCCGTCAACCTCGCCGTCGCCGCGATGCCCGGCTTCACGCTCCCCGGAGACACGAGCGCGTCGGAGCGGTACTTCCCCCAGGATCTCACCGAGCCGTTCGTCCTCGACCCCGACGGGACGATGCCGGTGCCGCGCGGACCGGGGATCGGCGTCGACCCGGATCCGGAGCGCCTCGCCGAGGCGACCGTCGAC
>DATLGG010000052.1:0-11402 GCA_035540615.1 Actinomycetota bacterium
GTCCGGGGGCATCAACGAGGAGCTGTTCCCCGGCTTCGCCGAGCTCGCCGAGGGGTCCACCTGGTTCCGTCACTACACGGTCGCCGAGGCGCACACCTACTTCTCCGTCCCGACGATCCTGTCCGGACGACTCATCACCGACCGCACGAAGCAGGCCCTCGCGGTCGACCATCCGAACACCCTGTTCACGATGCTCCGCGACACCCACCGCATGAACGTCGTCGAACCGGTGACGAACCTCTGCCCCGAGGACCTCTGCGCGGGGACCGCGCCTTCGGCGGCCTCGCCCCAGGGCTCCCCGGTGGCGGCCCTCCTGCGCGACGCCGCCGGGGTGTGGACCGAGATCTCGCTCCCGATCCACGTCACGCGCGACGTGACGGCTCAGTTCGCCGAAGCCGCCGACCCCGACGCGGCGGTCGACCGCGAGGCGGGCCGGGGGACCTCCTCCCCCTTCGACGGGTTCCTCGCATCGATCCGGCGGGAGCGTGACCCGACCCTGCACTACTTCCACACGCTCCTGCCCCACCTCCCCTGGCGCCGCTTCCCCTCCGGCGCCACGTACGAGACCTTGCGCGGCGCGCGCGACGATCAGCCCCTCGTCCGCGAGGCGCGGTGGCGCTGGGTCGACGAGCCGTGGGCGGTCCAGCTCGCCCGACAGCGCCACATCCTGCAGGCCCGCTACGTCGATGCGCTCGTGGCCGAGCTGACGGCGCATCTGAAGCGGGAGGGCCTGTGGGAGGACGCGCTCGTCATCGTCACCTCCGACCACGGGATCCCCCTCCAGCCGGGCCGTTCCCGCGCACCCACGCAGGAGAACGTCCACGAGATCTACTGGGTGCCGATGTTCCTCAAGGCGCCCGGCCAGCAGGAGGGAGCCGTCGACGACCGCAACGTCACGGCGACCGACCTCCTGCCGACGATCGCCGACGCCCTCGGAACCCGCGTGCCGTGGCAGGTGGAAGGCACCTCGATGCTCGACCCCTCCACCGATCGAGGCTCGGAGAAGGTGATCCGACAGCTCTACGGCGACGAGCGGCGCCCCGACACCTTCCGCATCGGACTCGAGGAGGCGGAGCGGCGGCTCCGAGCGGAGGCGTTCCGGGCGGACGTGCGGTCGGCCGACCCGGACATCCTCCCCTTCCTCGTGGGGCCACGCCCCGACCTGATCGGCCGCTCCATCGAGGATCTCGATATGGGGACGGCGTCGGGCCGGACGGCGACGCTGGACCTCCCGACGCGGACGCGGGCCGGACCGGAGGACCCGCTGCCGGCCTTCGTCTGGGGGACGCTCGAGGACTCGCGGGCGGGCGAGGAGGTGCTCGTCGCCGCCGCGGTGAACGGCCGCATCGCGGGCGTCTCGACGACCTGGGTGCAGGACGGGGTTCCCGGTCGCTTCGGCGTCATCGCGCCGGAGACGTTCGTCCGCCGGGGCGAGAACGCGCTCGCGCTCTTCGTCCTGGAGGGCGACGAGCTCCGGCCGATCGAGGTGCGGCGCTAGCGGCATGGCCTGTCGGGGATAATGCGCCGGTGGACGCGCAGACGATCCTCGTCACCGGCGGCGCCGGCTTCCTCGGAAGCCACTTCGTGCGGGCCTGGCTCGCCGAGACGGCGGGACACCTGGTCAACCTCGACCTCCTGACCTACGCGGGCAACGCGGAGCGGCTCGACGATCTGGCCGGCGACGAGCGCTACCGGTTCGTGCACGGGGACGTCGCCGACCGCGACCTCGTCCGCGCGACGCTGCGCGACTCGGCTCCGGAGCTCGTCGTGCACTTCGCGGCGGAGTCGCACGTCACCCGCAGCGAGCTGGACCCCGGACGCTTCCACCGGACGAACGTCGACGGCACCCTCGTGATGCTCGAGGAGGCGGCGGCGGCGAACGTGCGGCGGTTCGTGCACATCTCCACCGACGAGGTCTACGGCCCGATCCTCGACGGCGCCTTCCGGGAAGAGGACAAGGAGCCGGGCGAAGGTCGGGCCACGAGCCCGTACGCGAGGAGCAAGGCGCTCGCCGACGACGTCGCGACGGGCTTCGACGCCGACATGGGGGTCGTCGTCGTCCGCCCGACGAACGCCTTCGGCCCCTGGCAGTTCCCCGAGAAGGCCTTCCCCCGATGGATCACGCGAGCGGTCCGGGGGGAACCCCTGCTCGTGTGGGGCGACGGCCTCTACGTCCGCCAGTGGCTGTACGCCGAGGACCTCAGCCATGCGCTCGCCCTCATCCTGGGCGCGGCCGCGCCGGAGCCCGTCTACAACGTCGGTCCGCGGCACGAGCCGGAGATCACGAACCTCGACCTCGCGCGCTGGCTGGTCGAGCACCTCGGGCTCCCGGAGGACCGCCTGCGGCTGACGGAGTACGACCGCCCGGACCACGACCGCCGCTACGCGGTCGACCCCGCCCGGATCGAGGGTCTCGGCTGGAAGCCGTCGGACCCGTGGGAGCGGTTCGCCGAGACCGTCGCCTGGTATCGCGCGAACGACGCGTGGTGGCGTCCGCTCGTGGCCGAAGCCGAGTCGATCTACCGCGACGCGCGCTGATGGAGGAGCTCGCCATCCCCGGGGTCGTCCTCGCCCGCCCGGCGCGGCACGAGGATGACCGCGGCTGGTTCATGGAGATCATGCGCGAGGAGGCGTTCCGCGACGTCTTCGTCCAGGCGAACCACTCGCGTTCGAAGCAGGGCGTCCTCCGCGGGCTCCACTACCACCGCGAGCAGGCCGACGCCTGGTACGTCCTGTCGGGCGTCGCCCGTGTGGGCCTCGCCGACCTCCGGCGCCCGCACGAGGGGATCGCGACCCTCACGGTCGAGCTGCGTGGGGACGAGCCCGCGGTCCTGTATCTCCCGCCCGGCGTGGCGCACGGGTTCTACGCGGTCACCGACCTCGACCTGATCTACTTCGTCACCCGGTACTACGACAGCAGCGACGAGCACTCGGTCGCGTGGGACGATCCGGCCCTCCGGGTCCCGTGGGGCGTCGAGGAGCCGATCCTGTCCGAGCGCGACCGGACCGCGCCGCCCCTCGACCCCGCGGAGGTCGAGCGCGTGCTCCGGGCCGGCGGTTGAGCCTGTAGACTGCGTCTCGGCCGTCACCGGCCGCCTCCCACCTGCACCCGAGGAGCGCGAGCGCATGAAGATCGCCGTCATCGGGCTGGGGTACGTCGGTCTCACCGGCGCCGTCAGCCTCGCCGAGGCCGGTCATCGGGTGACCGGCGTCGAACGCGACCCGTCGCGTCTCGATCGCCTGCGCGGTGGGACCACACCGTTCTACGAACCGGGCCTGCAGGATCTCCTCGCCCGCACCACCACCTCGGGAGCGCTGGCGTTCGTCGGGAGCCTCGGCGATCTGTCCGACCCCCCCGACGCGGTCCTCGTGACGGTTGGGTCGCCCCAGCTTCCGTCGGGCGGAACGGACCTGCGCGACCTCGCGACGGCGATGGGCGAGGTCCTCGCGCTCGACCCCGCGCCCCAACTCGTCGTCGTGAAGAGCACCGTCCCCCCGGGGACGAGCGCGACGCTGCTCGCGGACAACCCGGGCCTCGCCGGGCGCTACGCCTTCAGCCCCGAGTTCCTCAGCCAGGGCTCCGCCCTCGAGGGATGGCGGCGGCCCTCGCGCATCGTCGTCGGCCTCGAGGACGAGGCGCTGCTGCCGCTCGTGCGCGACCTGTACCGCGGCGTCGAGGGGCCCTGGGTCGTGACGAACCCCACGAACGCCGAGATGATCAAGTACGCGAGCAACGCGTTCCTCGCGACCAAGATCAGCTTCATCAACGAGATCGCGAACCTCTGCGACGACGTCGGCGCCACGGTCGACGAGGTGGTCGAGGGACTGGGGCTCGACCCACGGGTCGGCCGGAGCTTCCTCGGCGCCGGCATCGGCTACGGCGGCTCCTGCTTCCCGAAGGACGTGCAGGCGCTGACGCACCTGTCGAGCCTGCGCGGCCGCTCGATGCCGCTCCTGCAGTCGGTGGTCGCCGTCAACAACGCCCAGCGCCTCCGCGTCGTCCGCGCGGTCCGCGACCACCTCCGCCCCGGCGACGAGGTCGCGGTCCTCGGTCTCAGCTTCAAGCCGAACACCGACGATCTCCGGGAGGCGCCGAGCCTCACCGTCGTCCCTGAGCTCCTCGCGCAGGACCTGCGCGTGCGCGCCTGGGACCCCGTCGTCGGCGACGAGCGGATCCGCGAGGCCTTCGCCGGTGTCGAGCCGGCGACCGGGCCGGAGCAGGCGGCCGAGGATGCGGCGGCGGTCCTCGTGCTGACCGAGTGGCCTCAGATCGTCGAAGCGGACTGGGAGATCGTCGCGAAGGGGATGCGGGAGCCACGGCTCGTGCTGGACGGGCGGAACTGCCTCGACCCCGCGCGGCTCGCCAGGCTCGGCCTGCGCTACTGGGGCATCGGCCGAGGGCTCCGGGATCCGGAGGAGCGATGAGCGACCGCGTCGACGTCACGATCGTCCTCCCCGTCTACAACGAGGTCGGCCACCTCCGACAGGAGGTCCAGCGGATCAAGACCTCGATGGACGCCTCGCCGTACACGTACGAGATCCTCGCGGTCGACGACGCCTCGACCGACGGCTCGGGCGACGCGCTCGCGCAGATCGACGGGATCCGGCTGATCCGCTTCAACCAGAACCGAGGCTCCGGCACCGCCCGCAAGGTCGGGACGCGCGCGGCGCGCGGCGACGTCGTCGTGTGGACCGACTGCGACATGACCTACCCGAACGACGAGATCCCTCGCCTGGTGAAGGAGCTCGAAGGATTCGACCAGGTCGTCGGTGCGCGCACCTCCGAGCAGGGCACGAAGAAGGCCCTGCGGGTCCCGGCGAAGTGGATGATCCGCAAGCTCGCGAGCTACCTCGTCGAGACGAGGATCCCCGACCTCAACTCCGGGTTCCGGGCCTTCCGCCGCGACGTCGCGATGCAGTTCGTCCACCAGCTGCCGCCCGGGTTCTCGTGCGTCACGACGCTGACGCTTTCGTTCCTGTCGAACGGCTACTCGGTCAACTACATCCCGATCGACTACCACCCGCGCGCGGGTGAGTCGAAGTTCCACTGGTGGCGCGACACGAAGCGCTACATCACGCAGGTCGTGCGGATGATCCTTTCGTACAACCCACTGAAGGTCTTCCTCCCGCTCGGCTTCACGCTCCTCACGGTCGGGATCGTGAAGCTGATCTACGACTGGAGCGTCCGCGACTTCAGCCTGGCGTCGAACACGCTGCTGATCCTCTTCGCCGCGTTCCAGGTCTTCGCGATCGGGCTGCTCGCCGACCTCGTCGTGCGGATGAACCGGCCGCGCGACGAGGTGGATCCCGCGTCCGGCTAGCTAGGCGAGGAGCCGGTCGAGCACCTCGTCGTTCCCCCGCTCCCCCTGGCGGAGCCGCTCGACCGCCTCGGGCAGGTCGGTCGCGCCGGGGAGCACCGCGTCGAGGTGGCGCGTCACGCCGCGGATCGCCGCGGCATCGCGGCCGAGGAGCACGGCGCCCCGGCCGAGCGATGCGGCGAGGGAGCCCAGCTTCGCCGACCCCCCGACGAGCACGAGCGGACGACCCGCCATCGCCGCGAGGATCCCCCCGTGGTAACGCATCGAGACGACCGCGCGCCCGCGGGCGATCTCGCGCGGGAGCGCATCCGGCTCCGGCTCGGCGAACGAAACCGTCTGCCGCATCCGCTCGCCCACCCGACGGTGCAGGACGTCGTCGCGACCGCGGTGGAAGGCGACGAACCGCACATCGAGACCCGTCGCTGCCGCGGCCTCGTCCAGGCCGGCCGCGACCGCGTCGAGCCAGCGCTCCTCGGCCAGGTCCTGCCGCCAGCGGAGCGACATCGGCAGGAGCCGGCCCCGCGACGGCCACGACCGCAGGCAGACGACGAGGCGATCCGCCGGCTCCACGGCGGGGGCCTCGAGCGAGAGGACGAGGTCCGCGGCGGTGACGACGCCGCGCACCCCGAGCGAGGTGAGCAGCGCCGCCGACTCGCCGTCGCGCACGGCCACGCCGCGGCTCCCCGCGAGCGCCCGGCGGACGAGCGAGCGCCCCATCGAGGAGGTGAGCCGCCCGGCGCCGAGGCCGACGCCGGCGAACGGGATCCGGGCCCGCCGTGCCGTCCACGGCCGCCACAGGTGGTACGGCAGGTTCAGGTGGCTCGTCTCATCCTGGAGGAGGCCGCCGCCACCGAGGACCAGCCGGTCGGAGCGGCGGATCGCCGCGTGGACCGCCGCGACGTTCCGGCTCGGCACCGCCTCGACGCCGTGCGCCTCGCGCGTGCGGTCCGGGTCGACCGAGACGACGGCCACGCGGGCTCCGCGGGCGGCCAGCTTGCGGCGCAGCGCCTCGAACACCAGCTCGTCACCGGCGTTCGTCGAGCCGACCCACGCGGCGACGAAGACCCTCATCGGCTCCCTCGCGCGGCGCGCACCCGTTCGAAGAGCCGCACGAACGCCTCCGCCGTCGCCCGTTGCGAGAAGCGTGCCTGCGCGAGGTCGGCACCGGCGCGCGCCAGCCGCCCCGCCAGCGTCGGGTCGCGGACGATCCGCTCGACCGCGGCGGCGATCGCCTCGGGCGAGCGCTCCGGAACCAACAGGCCCGTCTCCCCATCGCGCACCGCGTCGACGACACCGCCGGACCGACTCGCGATCACCGGCGTCCCCGCCGTCATCGCCTCGACCACGGTCAGGCCCTGCGCCTCGATCCACCCGTCCGGCGCCTGACGCGACGGGGCAACGACGATGTCGGCGGCCGCGAGGTGCGCCCGGACCTCACCGGGCGGGAGCCACCCAGCGAACCGCACCCGGTCGGCGACGCCCTCCTCGGTCGCCACCCGCTCGAACCGCGCGCGGTGCTGCCCCTCGCCGATCACGATGAGCGACGTCCCCGGAAGCCGATCGCGCAGGAGGCGGACCGCCCGCACGAGATCCTCGACGCCCTTCTCCTCGACGAGCCGTCCGGCGAAGGCGAGGAGCGGGCCCCCGTCGCTGCGGTGACGCTCGCGCACCGACGCCACGGCCGTCGCGGCCGGGGCCGGCTCCGCCCGCACGCCCATCGGGATCGTCTCGAGGTGGCGGATACGGTCGGTCACCGCCAGCACGGCCTCCCGCGTGACCGAGCTGTTCACGGTCACGGCGTCCGCCTGCCGGAGCGCGGAGCGCTTGAACGCCCGCATCGCCGCTCCTCGGAGGGCGAAGATGTCGCCTCCGTGCACCGTCGTGACGTGGGCGATGCCCAGCGGGCGGGCCGCGAGGGCGGCGACGAACCCCTGCGGGAGGATCCAGTGGCTGTTCACGACGTCGTAGCGACGGCGCCACAGCCGCGAGGCGAGCGCGGCCCACTCGGCCGCCACGAGCGCGGGGAGCTTGAGCGCGTTCGTGGGCCGGTCGCGCAGGTTCACGAGCGCACCCCCCTGGTAGCAAACGGTCTGCTGCGACTCGGGGAGGAGGTACCGGAAGCGCTCGACCCGGACCCCGCCCAGGATCTCGTGCCTGGCGGCGCCCGGCGCGTGCGGCGCGAGGACGTCAACGCGCGCTCCGAGGTCCTGGATCCCCTGCGCCAGGTGGAGGACGAACGGCGTCGTGCTGTCTCCATCCCAGCGCGGGAAGTTCGACGTGACGAGGAGGATGCGCATCGTCGGTCCCTGGATCAGCCCGTGCCCTCGCCCGGCGCTCCGGGTGAGCGGAGGCGCCGGCGGCGGGCGCGAGCCATCAGGCGCATCGCGATCCGCGTCGCCCTCGGCGACCGACGGATCGTCGCGATCGCCCACGCGCGCGCGGCGCCGACGCGCGCCCAGCGCCGCGCGTAGGCCGCGAAGTCGTAGGTCGAGACCCAACGGAGGAACCCGCCGATCGGCTCGCCGGCCGCCCGCAGATCGGCTCCCTCGATGCCGAGACGCTCCGCCGCACGCTGCGCCAGCTCCTCCCAGTAGTGCCCCGGCGCCTCACCGAAGCGCATCCGCAGGGTCCGGAACCGGCGTCGGATCGCCTCCGAGACCTTCCGGGGGCTGCCGGGGAAGCCGTACGCCCGCGGGTCCTCCCCCTCGACGAGGAGCCCCGCCATCGTCCGCAGGCACTTCTCGCACGCTCCGCAGTTCCCGCCCCCACCGTAGGGGTACATGAAGCAGACCCGCAGGGTGATCTCCCGCGCCTCCCCGGAGCGCACGCGCTCCACCACCGAGCGGAGCTTGTCGTGGCGCCGGGTCTCCCCGAGCGCGTGCTCCGCCCGCCGTCCCGACCAGCGGAGCCGTCCCTCGAGGTCCGGTCCGGCGCCGAGCGCGGTGATCTGCTCCTCGGTGCGTCCCGACGAGAAGAGGATGCGGTTCGCCCCGCGAGCGGCCATGAGCGGCGCGGCGAGCCCGACGAGCCCGATGCCGTGCTGAACGTCGAGCCACCAGTTCGTGATGCCGGGGAAGGCGCCGTTCAGCCGCGAGACGTCGAGGAAGGAGCGGAAGTTGCTCCGGATGAACCCGGGCCGGTGACCGTGACGACGGGCGTACGCCTCGGTGTATCCCCGCGCGGACCCCCAGCCCTCTTGGTTGTCGAGCGCGATCTCGTTGCCCCAGATCGTGATCAGCAGCTGCGGCTCGTCCAGGAGGAGCGACGTCGCCGTGGAGTCGACGCCGCCGCTGAAGAGCACGGCGGTCCCGGCGGCTCCGGCGACGGGGGGCGCGTCGGGCCCCCGACGGACCGTTGCCGCGTGGAGCTGCCCGTCCCAGCGCACGCGCGGGTACAGCCGCCGATAGGTCTCGCGGATCGGGCCGAGGACCGAGGCGAGCTCCTCGTCCATCTCCTCGACGCGGGCCTCCCAGCCGGCGGCCCACAGGATCGGCGCGACGTTCAGCACGAACGGCAGGAGCAGGGTCGACGAGGCGAGCGTGCGGAGGTCGATGTCGCGCTCGTACTCGACGACGAAATCCTCACGCAGGAAGCGTTCGGTGAACGCGCGGTCGGCGCGGACCCTGATCGTCGAACCGCGGACCTCGAGGTCCTCGATCAACGACGGGATCCGGCTCCCCGGAACCTGGGCTGCGGAGCTCGAGCGGGATCTCACGGTCTCCTTCCCCGCGCCGCGGCGGGAGGGGTCGGTGGGCCGGCGCCATGATACCCGCGGCCGAGGCCGGACCCGGTCGGTAGACTGCGCGCCCGTGAGCCGAGAGCAGGGGCCCGAGACGCCCACCGTCGAGGAACCCGACCGGGCCGAGGGAGGCGAGCCGGGCGGCGGAGGGCGGCTCACCCGCGCGCTCCTGGCCTTCGGGAACCGGCTGATCGCCTGGGTTCGCCGCCGGCACGCGAACCGATCCCCGAGGACGGAGCGGATCCTGCTCGTCCTGGCGGTCCTGCTGTTCATCGTCGTGACCTGGCTCGGCTTCCGCACGATGCCCGACGTGGGGCGGCCGGTCCGGTGGGGCGTCGTCGCCCTCGCCGCGGCCGTCGGCGTTCCCCTCTCCACGCTCCTGAACGCCTTCGAATACCGACTGTCCGGCAAGATCCTCGGCCACCGGATCGCCCTCCTCGAGGCGATCCGCGTGAGCGTCCTCGCCTCGGCGGCGAACCGGCTGCCGATCCCCGGTGCGGCGCTCGTTCGCATCGGGGCCCTGCGCCGCCTGGGGTCGGGCTTCGGGAAGGCGACGACCGCGACCGCGGCTGTCGGCATCGTCTGGACCGGCACCTCGTTCGCGACGGCCGGGGTCCTCCAGTGCGTCGCGGCCCGGTGGATCCTCGGGCTCACGTTCCTCGGCGGGGGCCTCGCCGGGATCGGTCTCGGCTACGCGCTGATGGTGTGGCGCGCACGACCCGCGCGGGCGGTGCGCCTGACCGCCGAGCTTCTCCTGATCGAGCTGGCCGCGGTCGCGCTCCCGACCGTGAAGATGCTCGTCGTGCTCCAGGCGATCGGCTTCGACGTGACGGTCGCGCAGTCGGCGGCGCTCGCCGTCTCGATCGTCGTGGCGCACGCCACCGGGTTCTTCCCGGGTGGTCTGGGGCTCCGCGAGGTGATCGCCGGGGCGATGAGCCCGCTCGTCGGGCTGCCGGTCTCCGTGGGCCTCCTGGGGACGGCAGTCACGCGCGCCTTCAGCCTCGTGATGTCGCTCCTGATCGCCGCGATCGTGCTGATCCCGTACCTGCGCGGCAAGAAAGCTTCAGCGGCCGCCGAGGCCGTGGGCCCACCGGTTCCCCACGACGACTGAGGCTCAGACGCGAGCCGTGCGGCGATCCCGCAGCCGCGCCTGCAGCCGCCGGAGACCGCGCTCGATCGCGGGGAAGCGTGCCACGACTCGGGAGATCCTCGTTCGCATCGCCCCGATGATTCTCCACCGCCGCGCGTAACGGGGAAAATCGCGGGAGACGAGCCAGCGGAGGAAGGGGCGCACGTCCGTGCCGTCTCCGAGTTTCCGGGGCATGCCCTCCTGCAGCACGCGCCGCGCGTGCCGCTGCATATCCGTCCAGTGGAAGACGCGATTCGCCTGCGCCAGGATCAGCGTGAAGCGTCGCATCTGCCCGTCGATGACGCGGGACAGCTTCGCCGGGTCCACCGGGATCCCGTAGCCCCGGGGGTCCTCCCCCTCGACGAGCAGCGCCGTCGACGTGCGAAGGCACTTCTCGCAGCGACCGCAGTTCTCTCCTGAACCGTACTTGTAGGAGTAGCAGGGACGCAGCATCGGGCGGACTCCACCCGAGCGAACGTGCGCGACGATCTCCCGGACCTTATCGTGCCGCGTCAGCTCGAACCCCTCGTGCGACACCTCGGCGCCGCCCCAACGGAGCTGTCCGTCGGTGTCAGGGTGGGACCCGTAGGGCTCGTCGGAAGTGTGGGTGTGCGAGGCCGAGACAACCAGCCGCCGCGACCCCTTCGCCGCCATCGCGGGCGCCGCGAGCCCCGTGTAGCCGAGGCCGAAAGCGACCCTGGTCCACCAGTGCGGGATCCCCGGCGACAGCGCCATGATCCTCGCGGGCTCGAGGAACGAGCGGACGTTGCTCCGGACGAACGCGGCCTCGTTCCCGGTGCGCTCGGCGTGCGCGAGGCACATGCGGCGCACCTGCGCCCACCCGGCGGTGTTGTCGAGGGCGATCCCCGTCCCCCAGACGGAGACCAGCAGCTGCCGTCGGTCGGCGTTGCGCACCGACGAGTGGGTCGAGTCGATCCCGGCGGTGAATAGGATCGTCACGGGATCGTGTGGAGCCCCCTCGAGGTCGTGGCCGACCAGCCGCTCCGCGCGGATCTCACCGCTCCACGACAGGTGCGGGTACAGCCGCTGGAACGCGGCGCGCACGCGACCCAGCGAGGACGCCAGCTCCTCGTCGAGCTCGGGGACGGTGAAGCGCCGGCCGCTCAGCCACACGACCGGGGCGACGTTCAGCAGGAAGGGCAGCTCCAGCACCCACCGCGGGACCTGCTCGAGCGAGATGCCCTCGTACTCCGCC
>DATLGG010000053.1:0-3200 GCA_035540615.1 Actinomycetota bacterium
ACAGCTGGGCCGTGGCGACCTCCTGGTCGGACCGCGGCGCTCCGACCGAGGCGAGGGCACGAACGGGCGCGGCGCTCACGAACGCGCAGGGCGCCGCCACCGCCTCCGGGGCCCAGCCGGGTGAGGGCACCCTGCGTGACATGGGCGGCGCCGACCGGTACGAGAGCGACAGCGACACGACGGCGCTGTCGCAGCCCTTCACCGAGCGGACGAAGGGAGCCATCTTCTCTTCGGCCCAGGGGTCGGTCGCGGGCAACAGCGCCGCGCTGCTCCACGATCGCGACGCTGGCCGACCGGACACGTTCGTCCTCACGCCCACCGACGCCGCTTGCCTCGGTACCCGCGGCGAGGGGATCTGGCGCGACTGCGGCGCCGGAGCCGGCATCGGGATCGTCGACGACGACGCCCGGCGGCTCCGCACCCTCGGGTAGCGGGCAGCTCCTGCGAGCCACCCGGGTCAGGAGGCCGCTCGCCGGCGGGGCCCAGGCCTCGACCTTTCACGCGCCCAGCGGGTGGAGTCCTTCCTGCGTCGCTCCCGTGACGACGTCGAACATCAGGTCCAAGCCGGAGAGCGCCGTGGAGCACGGGTCTTCCGGACAGTCGAACGGCAGCTCACTCAGGACGTGCCAACGGTGGTCGAGCAGGGGCTGCCACTTCAGCCCGTTCAGGCGTGCACCTGCGCCGGCGAGCTGTCTCCACGAAGCGATCGCGCCCGCCGGGGTCACGACCTCCTGGGGCCATGTCGCGAGCGGCGGGACGGGTACCGGGTAGGTCGTCGCCTGCGGCAGGTCGATCGGGACGGCCGCGCCTGCCCGCTGCTCGACCGACACCTGATGCTGCGCCCCCGCTGGTGCCGCGTACGTCAGCCGCCAGCGGTCGGCTCCGACACCGGCGGTCGCCCCCGGTTCGTCGAGCCGAGCCGGGATGTACTCCGCTTCCACGAGGTAGGCGGCAGGATGTGCGACCCGCCACGCCGCCAGCCCGGGGGCGAGCATGGCCGCGTCCTGCGCCGCCTCGATGCCGAAGATCTCCAGCGGGCCGCCGTCTTCCATCGACCCGTCGAAGGGTCGCCGAGCGGCGAGGCGGTGGGTCTCGGGCTCATCCAGGGCGCCGACCGGCACGGCCTCGCCGTCCCCGGTGTCGAGCGCGATACGCGACGCCTCGACCGAATGGTCGAAGGCGCCGCTGTAGGTGTTCCGGACGCGGACCGCGAAGGGCGAATCATCGCAATGGACGATCTCGAGGCTCACGCGCAGCTCGCCCCGGTCCGAGGTGATCCCGTCCCGGTACGCGAAGTACTGCGGGTAGACGGCCGTCCCAGTCGCTCGCGCGCAGCGAGCACCGCGTGACGGGGGAATCTCTTCGGTCTCCAGCGTGATCCGTTCGTTGCCGCGGGTGCGCGTGACGGCAAGCGGAACCTCGATCGTGCTGCCCGGGACGAGCTGGCGTCCGGCGAGCAGGCCACCGGCGAGCGTCCAGCCGGGCCACGCCTCGGTGTCGTTCGGCCAGAAGGTCGAATACGCGCCGGGCGTCGAGGTGCCGGAGGGCCCCGCGTCGAAGACGCCCTCGGCGACATCGGCGATCTGCACCCCGGAGGCGGCATCGAGGTGAAGGTGATGCCGGGTGACCCGCATCCAGATGAAGCTCAGCGGGCTGAACCCCTCCACCCTGACGGGGTAGGCCTGCCGCCGGCGTCCCCAGCGGTCGATCGCATCCCCGAGCGGAGTCACCTCCAGGTCGTAGCGAAGGTCCGCGTTCGCGATGTCGACGCTCCACCGATCGCCGACGCGCGCCGGCGGGATCTGGATCGGCTCGGGAACGGCCGCGGCGGGAGGGGCGAGCGGCAGCACCAGGACGATGAGGAGGAGCATGCGCAGCATGGTGCTTGCTTCGCCTCGCCCCGAGCGGAGTCCTTCGTGCAACTGCACAAACCGGGCAGGTATCGAGGGCCTCGCCGTCGAATCCTCTGCCGCGGATCTAGCCGAAGGGGGTCACGATGAAGCTCGCCGCCGTCCATCGCCGGTCCGGAACCGTTCTCGGGATCCTGGTGCTGCTGGTGCTGACGCTGCTGCCGGCGCCGGCCGGAGCGACGACCGTCTCGATCGTCAACCTGACGCGGTCAGGTTCGACCGTCTCTGTCGCCGGGCTGGCCTCGTTCAGCGATGAGCCGTTCCGCTTGCTCGGATCGGATGCCAGCGGTGATTCCCTCCCACCGGGCGGCGAGCTCGTGGGTCGGGACCTCGTGGGGTTCTCGATGTCGACCGGCGTGGGAGACCAGCTGACGCTCCGGTGGCACCTGAACCCGCTGATGGCGACGGACCGTGGCCAGGACGTGTCCTACGCGAGCGCGTTCTGCGTCGGGTCGGGCGGTGGCAACTGCTGGGTCATCACCTTCATCGATCCCGCCGGGACGCCGGTGACGAACTCGTTCGTGTGGAGCTGGCGATGCGCGAGCGAGTCCTGCGCGATCGGCGCCGGGGACCACATCCACTCGTGGGAGACCGACCGGTACGACCCGCAGACGAAGACGGCTCTCGCAACCCTGCCGTTCGATGCGCTGGGCATCACCTCCGGCGCGCAGCTCCGTGCCGTGAAGCCGCAGCACTTCGGCGGCGAGGTGTACGTGACGACCCCGTGGTGGTTCCTGGCGACGGCGCAGACCTATCCCACGTGGGACGGAAGCTCGATGGCATGGACGCACCGGATCGCGACGAAGGACGTCTCGGTCGCGATCGGAGAGCCGGGTCAGGCGCCGGAACAGGTCGCCTATCCGGCGCCGGTGCGGGCAGATGAGTTCAACCGGTACACGGTCGACCTCGACGTGTCGGATCGAGCGCCCGGTGACTACGCGATCTACGTCCGAGCCTGCTTCGGCGCGAACAACTGCGGGTACGCCACCCGCGCGATCACGCTGTAGCGGGGGGTCGCGGAGCGGCCTACGCCGTACGCGGAAGGGCCTACCGGCCGTCGTCGCGGTGGGGTCGAGTCTCGTCGGCCGGTCGGTCACCTGCCCGATGCGCGGGGGGCGCGATCGCTGGCAGAGTGGTGCCCCCAGATCGAAGGGAGGGGTCATGGGATCCGCAGAGGCCTTCGAGCTTTCGACCGATGCTGCCGAATCGTACGAGGCGAGGTTCGTCCCGACGCTCTTCGCCGGTTGGGCCGCGCGGGTCGTCGACGCCGCCGACCTGTCTCCGGGGGAT
>DATLGG010000054.1:0-4631 GCA_035540615.1 Actinomycetota bacterium
GTGTAGGCGACGCCGGCCAGCGGAAGGACCAGGAGCAACATCTGCAGGATGCCGACGACCGCGGCGCCGGGGCGTCCGTCGCCGAACGCCGAGGAGACCGTGCCGCCGAGTCGCGCGAGCGAATCGAGAGCCGTCGCGACGATCCGCGGCGCGTGCACGACGATCAGGGCGAGCTGGAAGGCGAGCAGCGGGACGACGAGCGTCACCCAGAACGTCACGACGACGCGCGGCCATACCTTCAGCTCGGCGACGCGGGGATCGGTCTCGCGCCACGGCAGGAGGCTGACGAGCACGGGCTTGATCCGCGAGAACATGTCCGGCACGCCCGTGAGGTCGCTCAGGATGTAGTAGCCGTCGAGCCGAACGACCGGCAGGAGCTGGCGGACGATCTCGAGGTGCTGGACCACGATCACGAGCAGCAGCGGCTCGAACCGCGTGAGGAAGTACACGCCCGACGTCAGCAGGATGAAGATCGCGTTGAAGTACACCCCACCGAGGTCGGTCCGCAGGCGACCGCCCTTGCCGAGGCGGTACGTGTCGGTGACGTTCGTGTAGAAGGCCGGCCAGACGATGTAGATGCCGACCCCCATCTCACCGGGATCGGCGCCGCCGTACTTCGCCCCGGCGGCATGCCCGCTCTCGTGGAAGGCCGCGGAGATGACCACCATCCCGAGGACGAGCAGCAGGAGCAGGGGCTGGTAGATCGCCGCTCGGAGGCTCTGCGCGACGCCGTGGTCGAAGAAGAGCCACCAGTCGAGGACGACGAGTCCCGCGAGCACCGCGACGATCACGAGCGGGAAGAAGAGCGGCTGGAAGATCGTCGCGATGGCCCTCACGGCGCGCTTCGGGACGACCTTCGTGCGGAGCTTGAGCGCGAGCATCGGATCGGCCGCGGCCGCCACGGGCTCCGCCTCGCCGGATCGGGCGGCGACGACCCCGAGCGGAGCGAGCTTCTCCTCGATCAGGAACGCGAGGTCCTGCGGTTCGATCTCGCGTCGGATCCTCGCCGAGACCCGCGCGGCGATCGCGGCGACGTCACTGCCGCCGTCGATCTCCTCCGCGACCGCGTACAGGAGGGGAGGGAGCTGGACCATCTGGCCGTCCCCGCGCTTCGCGATGTACGGCGGCTCCTTGAAGCCCGACCCCTCGTAGCGGCCGAGCAGCTCGACGCCCTCGGCGAGCCGCGGGATGCCGGCCGGCTCCTCGGTGGGCGCGGCCGCTCCCCCCAGCGTCGAGGGGCGGCCCGGAGGCCGCCCCTCGGTTCCCTGCTCCATCGCGACGGGTTAGCCCGCGCTCTGGTCGATGTCTGCCGTCTGCTCGGCGTTCGCGTACGCGATCGAGTTGTCCGAGAGGACGTTGGCAGCGAGCGCGATGTTCACCGGCGCTGCGACGTTCGCGTTGATCAGCGACATCGCCGCTCGCTCCGGCAGCTCCTCGCCCGCGAGCTGCTCGAGGTCCTCCCGCGTCAGCTTCCTGTACTCCTCGGTCATCCGATCCTCCTATCCGGCGCTCTGGGTGATGTCGACGTCCTGCTCGGCGTTCGCGTACGCCACCGAGTTGTCCGACAGGACGTTCAGGGCGATCGCGGCGTTCACCGGGGCCGCGACGTTCGCGTTGATCAGGGACATCGCCGCCCGCTCGGGCAGCTCCTCGCCCGCGAGCTGCTCCAGCTCTTCGCGCGTCAGCTTCCTGTACTCCTCGGTCATCGCTCCTCCTATCCGGCGTCCTGGTCGATCGGCGTGGTCTGCGATGCGTCCGCGTAGGCGATCGCGCTGTCGGACAGCACGTTCGCTGCGAGCGCCGCGTTCACGGGGATCGCGATGTTCGCGTTCACGAGCGACATCGCGGCGCGCTCCGGCAGTGCCTCTCCGGCGAGCTGCTCGAGCTCCTCGCGGCCGAGCTTGCGGTACTGCTCCTCACCCAACCCACTCACCTCCTCGCGTTCGGGTCGTCGTCCTCGCGGTTCTCGGTCCGCTGGACGATCCGCTGCTTGCTGGAGACGCGCGTGTGCGCCCGACCCTCCCCGACGTTCCCCGCGATCACCGCGTTGACGTCGGCGGCGACGTTCCCCCCGTCGACCGACCGGCGGACCTGCTTGCGGATGATCCGGCGGAACCTCACGAACCGCGCTATTCCCCGGCGGCGCGTGCAGCAAACGGACCGGACGCTAGTAGCGGTCGATCTCGCGGAGCCGCTCGTCGGTGATGCCGAAGAAGTGTGCGATCTCGTGCGCCACGGTCTGTCGCACGGCGCGCTTGAGCTCCTCGTCGGTCCGTGCCTCGGCCTCGATCGTTCTGCGGTAGAGGGTGATGCGGTCCGGAAGGACGCCGGCGTAGGTGCTCCCTCGCTCGGTGAGGGGGATCCCCTCGTAGAGTCCGAGCAGGTCGGGACGGTCTTCCGGCGGCCAGTCCTCGACGACGACGTCGACGTTCTCGAGGCGCTCGTGCACCCAGGAGGGCAGGCCTTCGATCGCGTCGGCGACGAGCCGCTCGAACCGCCGCCTCCGGATCTCGCCCGTGCGGAACCGGCCGCGCGTCACACCCAGCTCCCGAGCCAGATGCGCGTCTGCCACGCGTCCGCACTCAACGTCCGTGCGGTCAGCACCGGCCAGAAGAAGGCGAACAACGCGACGGCGACCGCGACGAGCACGGCCGGTGCCGCGGCCATGATCCGCCGCCCCCGGATGCGGACGTGCCCCAGATCCCGGACGGCCAGGAGCATCCCGAGCGCGAGCAGCGGCGTGACGGGCGTCATGTAGAAGAGGAAGAGCGGCCGCGACACGGCGAGCCATGGGAGGTACTGCAGCAGGAGCGGGACGAGGACCGCGCCGTAGCGCCAGTCGCGCCGGCGGAACCAGGCGAGCAGCAGGTAGGGGGTCACGACCAGCCCTCCCCAGAACAGCAGCGGGCTCCCGATCCCGAGGATCTCGCGCGCGGTGGCCGATGGCTGCCCCCAGCTCCCCGATTCGAAGAAGTAGGCGACGGGACGCAGGAGCAGCAGCCACGACGGCGCTCGCGACATGTACGGATGGATCGGCTCCCCGTCCTCGTCCTCGGTCGAGAGGCCGAAGTGGTAGTCCGCCATCGCCTGGTGGTGGCCGATCCAGGATCCGACCGAGCGCTCCGGCTCGCGGAGGAACCAGGACGACCAAGCGAGGGAGTAGACGAGGAGGGGCACGACGACGAGCCCCAGGAGGAGCGACGGCCATCCCTCGGCGAGGGCGCGCCGGAGCGGCCGCCGCACGCCGCGCGCCCGGCGGTCACTGCGCTCCCATGCCGTGGCGAGCAGGACCCCCGCCACGAGGGCCAGGACGCCGGACCACTTCACCGCGACCGCCGCCCCGAACGCCGCCCCGGCGAGGAACCGCAGGGGACGAAGGCCGCCCGGCGCGGCTGGAGCTTCGTCCACGGGTTCGTCGAGCCATCCCTGGTCCTCGGGCGCCTGGTCGAGCCACGCATCCTCCGTCGCGTCGCCGGGCGGCGGCGGGGTCGTCGGCTCGGGCGCAGCGTCGAGCAGGTTCCTGCGGCGGTCCCAGACCAGGAGGACGAGACCGAGCAGCACGAGCAGGGCCAGGAAGACATCGAGCATCGCGATCCTCGATTGCACGAACAGCAGGTGCTCGGTTCCGACGAGCAGCGCACCGATGCCGGCCCAGGCCGGGCTCGACGTCAGCAGGAAGGCGAGGATCCCACCGAGCGCGACGGCCAGGGTTCCCGCGACCGCCGCGGAGAAGCGCCACCCGAACGGGTCGTTGCCGAAGGCGTCGATACCCCACCCGATCATGATCTTGCCGAGCGGCGGGTGGACCCACGACTGCTCGCGGTCGTCCTCGAGGCCGCATGCCTCCGGGTCGAGCCCCGCGTACCAGCAGCCGTCGGAGGCGTAGTAGACCTCGTCGAAGACCTTCTCGTCCGGCAGGCCGAGGCCGTGGAACCGCGCGTAGCCCGCGAGCGCGGTGATCGCGACCACGACCAGGGTGGCGCGGACGGCGCGCCGGGAGGCATCGCTCATGGGGCACCAGGATAGGGTGGGCACGATGCCCCGGCCCGGAACGCTGTGGCTGGTCGGAACCCCGATCGGCAACCTCAAGGACATCACCGATCGCGCGAGGGAGGTGCTCGCGGCGGCCGACGTCATCGCCTGTGAGGACACGCGCCGGGTGCGGACGCTGCTGACCCACCTCGGCATCCGACCGACCCGGCTGCTCTCCTTCTACGAGGGGAACGAGCGGAAGCGGGTCTCGGAGGTGCTCGGCCACCTGCGGGATGGATGGGACGTCGCCCTCGTGAGCGACGCCGGGATGCCGGCCCTCTCCGACCCCGGCTACCGTCTCGTCGCGGCCTGCGTCGCCGAGGGGTTCGAGGTGGATGCCGCTCCCGGCCCGACCGCCGTCGTCACGGCATTGGTCCTCTCGGGTCTGCCGACCGATCGCTTCGCCTTCGAGGGTTTCCTTCCGCGGAAGCCCGGTCCGAGGCGCGAGCGCCTCGCGTCCCTCGCGGCCGAGGAGCGCACGCTCGTCTTCTACGAATCTCCGAGGCGGATCCACGAGCTCCTGACGGATGCCGCCGCGGCGCTCGGTGACCGGCGCGCCGCGCTCGCGCGGGAGATGACGAAGATGCACCAGGAGGTCC
>DATLGG010000055.1:0-2617 GCA_035540615.1 Actinomycetota bacterium
TCCTCGCCGTACAGACCGGAGACGGGCATGTCCCGCACGCCGACCCGCTGCAGCCGGACCTGCAACACCTTGACCTTGCGGCCGCGGTCACCGGCCTGAAGCACCGGCACCCCGCGGCCGGGCGTGACCTCGGCCTCCTGCGGAGTCTCCTCGACCGTGCTCGCCTCCGACGGCTGGGGGGCGTTCGAATCGAGCGGGGGGACGGGTGAGAGCGCCGTCGCCGGGGTGGCGACCAGCAGAGCCCAGGCCAGAGCGAGGGAACTGACCGCGACGTGCCGTCGGTGCATGCAAGGTCCCGGGGTTGCTGGGTACATGACATCGGCCGCCCGCAGACACGGACGGCCGAGGTCGATTCTACGAGTGGTTCGACAGTTCCCGCCCTGGGAATGCCCTGGGACCCACCTCGCGGCTCACCAGTAGTAGATGTAGACCCGGGTGCCGGTCGGGGTGTTGTTGAACAGCGTGCGCATCCGGCCGTAGTCGCGGGTGTTCACGCAGCCGTGCGAAGCACCCGAGTAGCCGCGGCGGGCGAAGTCGGAGGAGTAGTGGATCGCCTGACCGCCGCTGAAGAACATGGCGTACGGCATCGCACTGCCGAACAGGGAGGACACGTGGTTCGCGTTCTTCCAGTACACGCGAAACATGCCGTTGCGGGTCGGCGTACGGCTGGAGCCGAAGCGGGCGTCCATGCGCACGATCGTCTTGCCGTTGACGAGCAGGCGGATCATCCGCTTCGACTTGTCGACGCAGACGATCTTTCCGCTGTAGCACGCCCGCGGCATCTTCGGCCGGGCCTCCGCCGCCGGGGCGGCGACCATCGTGGCGGCGAGCAGAGTGGTGCACATTGCGCCCGCGACGGTCGCGCGGAGTGTGTTCGACGCCATGGTGGAACTCCTCGGGTACAGGATCGTGAACCCGAGTGTTCTTCATCGACCCGGACGCTCCGGCTCGGATTGCCAAATGCCCGATTCGCCTTTAACGATCACTGCGGCCATTTCCGCTTCGGCTGGCGCGTCGCTGACCTGATGATCGGGTCAAGATCACCTGGCCGTCCTCGCCGCCTCAGCGGCTGCCTCACCAGTGGATGTAGACCTTGGTCCCCACCGGCGTCGCGTTGAACAGCGCCCGCGTCGCGGAGTAGTCGCGGGTGTTGACGCAGCCGTGCGAGGCGCCGGCGTACCCGTTACGGGCGAAGTCCGACGAGTAGTGGATGGCCTGGCCGCCACTGAAGAACAACGAGAACGGCATCGCGCTGCCGTAAAGGCTTGAGACGTGATTCGCGTTCTTCCAATAGACGCGGAACATGCCCTCGCGGGTGGGGAAGCCCCGGCTGACCGAGCCGAAGCGGGCCGACATCGCGATGACCGTGCGGCCGTTCACGACCAGGGCGAGTTGCCGGGTGGACTTGTTCACGCAGATCACCCGCCCCGTGTTGCAAGCCGCCGGGCGCGCCGACGCCTCCGACGGCAGCGCGATGAACGAGGCACCGATCAGAGCGCTTGCGGCGAATCCGACGCCGGCGGCGCGCTTGCGGTTGGAGGCCATTACCGACTCCTTGATGATCTAAAACCAGAGTGCTGTTCGGGTCTGCTGCCCCGAACGCTATAGGCGTATGTGTGTTTTGCACCAGATGTGTGGTTTGGTCCACACGCGGTACGACGCTTTGGGACGCTGTCCGGTTGACCGGAATGCGCGAGGATCTGCTGGGGTTGCCCAACCGGGTCGGACCGTGATCGCGGAGGTGTAGTCAGTGCGCGTGCTGCCGGTTCCCGGAGTCATGCCGCGTCGCGTCGCCACCCTCTCGGTCCACACCTCGCCCCTCGATCAACCGGGCACCGGCGACGCCGGCGGGATGAACGTCTACGTCGTCGAGGTGGCCAAACGACTGGCGCAGGCCGGTGTCGAGGTCGAGATCTTCACGCGTACGACCTCCTCGGACTTACCGCCCGTGGTCGAATTGGCACCCGGCGTCACCGTGCGGCACGTGACCGCCGGCCCCTTCGAGGGCCTGGCCAAGGAAGATCTTCCGGCCCAGCTCTGCGCCTTCACGACCGGAGTTCTGCGCGCCGAGGCAACGCGGGATCCGGGCTACTACGACCTCGTCCACTCGCACTACTGGCTCTCCGGCCAGGTGGGGTGGTTGGCCGCGGAGCGCTGGGGGCTGCCCTTGATCCACTCGATGCACACGATGGCGAAAGTGAAGAACGCCACACTCGCCTCGGGCGATGTTCCGGAGCCGGTCTCCCGCGTCATCGGGGAGACCCAGGTCGTGGAGGCGGCCGATCGGCTGGTCGCGAACACCGCCGAGGAGGCGGACCAGCTCGTCGAGCTCTACGGCGCCGAGCGCGCCCGGGTCGACGTCGTCTCCCCGGGCGTCGACCTGGAGGTGTTCGTGCCCGGCCGCCGTTCCGCCGCCCGGGTCGAGCTGGGCATCGCCGACACCGACGACGTCATCCTGTTCGTCGGCCGGATCCAGCCGCTCAAGGCCCCCGACGTCCTGCTCGGCGCCGTCGCGAAGCTCGTCGGGAACGACCTGGCCCGGCGCCACCGCACGATCGTCGCCGTCGTCGGCGGCCCGAGCGGCACCGGTACGGCCGAACCCGAGCAGCTGCAGAAG
>DATLGG010000056.1:0-6164 GCA_035540615.1 Actinomycetota bacterium
CCTACTCGGCGGTCGATCCGTTCGTCGAGGAGCTCGTCTGCCGCGAGCTCGGGCTCCAGCCGGCCGAGATCGCGACCCAGGTCGTGCAGCGTGACCGCCACGCGGAGCTGCTGTCGGCGATCGCGGTCACCGGCGCCACCCTCGAGACGATCGCGGTCGAGGTCCGCCACCTCGCGCGGACGGAGGTCCGGGAGGTGCAGGAGCCGTTCGGCAAGGGGCAGAAGGGGTCGTCCGCGATGCCGCACAAGCGCAACCCGATCCTGTGCGAGCGCATCACCGGGATCGCGCGGTTGCTGCGCGCGAACGCTCACGCGGGACTCGAGAACGTCGCGCTGTGGCACGAGCGGGACATCTCCCACTCGTCGGTGGAGCGCGTGATCCTGCCGGACTCGACGATCCTGCTCGACTACGCGATGCACCTCGCGACGAAGGTCGTGCGCGGGCTCGAGGTGTACCCGAAGCGGATGCGTGAGAACCTCGATGCGTCGGGCGGGCTCGTCTACTCCCAGCCGGTCCTGCTCGCCCTCATCGACCGCGGCCTGAGCCGCGACGACGCGTACGCGATCGTCCAGGCCGCGGCCGCGGCCGCCTGGGACGAGGGAGCGGGCTTCCGCGAGCGGCTGCTCGCCGACGAACGGGTCCCGCTCACCGAGGCGGAGCTCGCCCCGCTGTTCGAACCGCGGCTCGAGCACCTCGACGCGGTGTTCGCGCGGCTGGAGAAGCTGGAGATCGACACGACTTCCCCGGAAGGAGGGGACGGATGAGCGTGCTGGCGGAGATGGCGGCGCAGGGCAAGGTCCGCGACATCTACGACGTGGGGGACGACCGGCTCTTCATGGTGGCGAGCGACCGGATCTCGGCGTTCGACGTCGTGCTGCCGAACCCGATCCCGGACAAGGGCCGCGTCCTCACGGGGCTGTCGCTGTTCTGGTTCGAGAAGACGAAGGGGATCATGGGCAACCACCTGATCAGCGCGGAGGTGGATGCCTTCCCCGACGCCTTCGGCGATCACGCGACCGAGCTCGCGGGTCGCTCGATGCTCGTGAAGAAAGCGAAGATGCTCCCGATCGAGTGCGTCGCCCGCGGCTACATCTCGGGCTCGGGCTGGAAGGAGTACCGACGGGACGGGACCGTCTGCGGGATCCGGCTCCCGGAGGGGCTCCAGGAGTCCGACCGTCTGCCGGAGCCGATCTTCACGCCGGCGACGAAGGCCGAGACGGGGCACGACGAGAACATCACGTTCGAGCAGGCGGCGGAGATCGTCGGTGAGGGGTTGGCCCAGCGCTGCCGTGAGCTCACGCTCGAGCTCTACTCCTTCGCGCGCGACCTCGCCGCCGAGCGCGGCATCATCCTCGCGGACACGAAGTTCGAGTTCGGTTTCGCCGACGGCGAGCTGATCCTGTGCGACGAGGTGCTGACGCCGGACTCCTCGCGGTTCTGGCCCGCCGACCGCTACGAGCCCGGCGGCGCGCAGCCGTCGTTCGACAAGCAGTACGTCCGCGACTGGCTCGACGAGAGCGGCTGGGACCACGAGCCTCCGGCTCCGGACCTTCCGGGCGAGGTCGTGGACGCGAGCCGCGCCCGCTACGTCGAGGCGTACGAGCGGATCACGGGCGAGGCCTTCGACGACTACCTCCGGAGGATGGGCGCCGAGTGAAGCGCCGCTTCGAGGTCGTCGTCCGGCTCAAAGAGGGCCTCCTCGACCCCCAGGGGAAGACGGTGGAGGACGCGCTCCCGCGCATGGGCTGGACGAACGTTTCGGAGGTCCGCGTCGGCAAGCTCGTGGAGATGACGGTGGATGCCGAGGACGAGGAGGCCGCGCGTAGCACGGCGGAGGAGGTGGCGAGCCGCCTGCTGGCGAACCCCGTGATCGAGGACGTGCGGCTGCTCTCGATGGAGGAGGCGGGGTGACGAAGCCGCGGGTGGCGGTGGTCACCTTCCCCGGGTCCAACGACGACCGCGACGCCCTCCGAGCGGTGGAGCAGATGGGCGGAGAGCCCGTCTCGGTCTGGCACCGCGACACCGATCTCCGGGGGGCCGACGCGGTGATCCTCCCGGGCGGCTTCGCCTACGGCGACTACCTCCGAACCGGGGCGATCGCGGCGTTCGCACCCGTCATGGAGGCCGTGCGCGAGCACGCCGAGGCGGGCCGGCCCGTCCTCGGGGTCTGCAACGGGTTCCAGATCCTCTGCGAGGCGCGCCTCCTCCCCGGAGCGCTGATCCGCAACAAGACGCTCTCGTTCGTCCACCGGCGCGTGCACGTGCGCGTCGAGACCCTGCGCTCGGCGTTCACGTCTTCGGCGGAGCCCGGAGACGTGCTGGAGATCCCGATCAAGCACGGCGAGGGGCAGTACGTCGCCGACGACGCGACGCTCGACCGCCTCGAGTCCGAGGGGCAGGTGGTGTTCCGCTACTGCACGCCCGAGGGAGCGGTGACCGAAGACGCGAACCCCAACGGTGCGATGCGCAACATCGCCGGGATCCGCAACGAGGCCGGGAACGTCGTCGGTCTGATGCCGCACCCCGAGCACGCGGTGGACCCCGACGTCGGCCCCGTGGGGGGGCAGGTGCTGTTCGAGTCGCTCCTCTCCTCGCTGGTGGGCGCCGCGAGGTGACCGAGCCGCTCCACCGTCAGCTCGCGCTGACGGACGACGAGTACGAGCGGATCGTCGGGACCCTCGGGCGGGAGCCGAACCGCGCCGAGCTCGCGATGTACGCGGCGATGTGGTCCGAGCACTGCTCCTACAAGTCGAGCAAGGTCCACCTGAAGACGCTGCCCACCGAGGGCGAGCGCGTCCTGGTCGGGCCCGGCGAGGACGCCGGCGTGATCGACATCGGCGAGGGGCTCGCCTGCGTGTTCAAGATGGAGTCGCACTCCCACCCCTCGGCGATCGAGCCGTTCCAGGGGGCGGCCACCGGCGTCGGCGGGATCATCCGCGATGTGCTGTCGATGGGTGCGCGACCCGTCGCCCTCCTCGACCCGCTTCGTTTCGGGCCGCTCGACGACGCGCGCAACCGCTGGCTGGTGGGAGGCGTGGTCTCCGGCATCGGCCAGTACGGCAACTCGATCGGCGTCCCGACGGTCGGTGGAGAGGTGAAGTTCGCGTCGGCGCACACGCAGAACCCGACGATCAACGTGATGTGCGTCGGCCTCGCGCCGGCCGACCGCCTCGTCCGCGCCAAGGCCGAGGGGGAGGGGAACCTGCTCGTCCTCGTCGGGGCGCATACGGGCCGCGACGGGATCGGAGGGGTGAGCGTGCTCGCCTCCCGCACCCTCGACGAGACCTCGGAGGAGCAGCGTCCGAGCGTGCAGATCGGCGACCCCTTCTACGAGAAGCTCCTGATCGAGGCCTGCCTCGAGATGATCGAGGCGGACGTGCTCGTGGGCCTGCAGGACCTCGGCGGAGCGGGCCTCGTCTGCGCCGTCTCGGAGTCGGCGGCGCGTGGCGGCGTCGGCGCCGACCTCGACCTCGACGCGGTTCCGCTGCGAGAGAGGGCGATGGAGGACTTCGAGATCCTCACGTCGGAGTCGCAGGAGCGCATGCTCACGATCGTGCGCCCGGACGACCTCGATGCGGTGCGGGCGATCTGCGAGAAGTGGGGCCTCGTCTCCGCCGTCGTCGGCCGGGTCGCCCCCGGTGGCGCGCTCCGGGCGAAGCGGAACGGCTCCGTGGTCGCCGAGGTGCCGGCGCGCTCGCTCGCCGACGAGGGTCCCGAGTACCGGCGCCCGATGGAGCGGCCCGCCTCGATCGAAGCCCTCAACGCCGACGACCCCACCGTGGCGCCTCCCCCGGGCGACCTGCGTGACGCCCTGCTGCGGGTGCTCGCCTCCCCGAACGTCGCCTCGAAGCGCTGGGTGTGGGAGCAGTACGACTCGATCGTCCAGGGGAACACGGTCGCCGGCCCGGGTGGGTCGGCCGCGATCCTGAGGATCCAGGACACGATGCGGGCGATCGCGCTCTCGACCGACGGCAACGGGCGCTACGCGCACCTCGACCCGTACCTCGGCGGTGCGCATGCGGTGGCCGAGGCCGCGCGCAACGTCGCGTGCGCCGGGGCGGTCCCGGTGGCGATCACGAACTGCCTCAACTTCGGCAACCCCGAGCGCCCCGAGGTGATATGGGCCTTCGCCGAGGTCGTCCGCGGGATGGGCGACGCCTGCCGGGCGCTCGGCACGCCCGTCACGGGCGGCAACGTCTCCTTCTACAACGAGACCGGAGACTCCGCGATCTGGCCCACGCCGGTCGTCGGGATGCTCGGTCTGCTCGACGACTACCGCTTCAGCCTGCGCCCCGCCTTCGGACCGGACCAGGTCGTCTACCTGCTCGGCGAGACCCACGCGGAGCTCGGCGGCTCCGAGTACGCGGACGTGGTCCTCGGGATGGTGAGCGGCCTGCCGCCGGCGCTCGATCTCGACCGGGAAGCGGCCCTGCACCGCGTGCTCGCCGAGGGGGCCCGAACCGAGGTGATCGCGGCGGCTCAGGACTGCTCCGACGGCGGGCTCGCCGTCGCACTCCTCGAGGCGGCGATCAACGGGGACACCGGCGTCGCCGCGACCCTTCCGGGCGACCTGCCTCCGCACGTCACGATGTTCTCCGAGTCCTCCTCGCGCGCCGTCGTCGCCGTCGCGCCGGAGAAGGCTGCCGAGCTCGAGGATCTCGCCGATCGACACGGGCTGCCGTGGACGCGGCTCGGCGACACGGGCGGGCCGCGGATCGTGATCGGTGAGGTCGACCTCACGGTCGCCGAGGCCCGCCAGATCTACGAGGGCGCCATCCCCGCCCTCCTGCAGATGCACGCCCAGGCCGGCTGACGGTCCGAAGCGATCCCCCGCGCCGGGCGCGTCCTCCCAGCCCGGGGAAGGGCCTCTGCTACCATCCCCCTGTGGGAGGCGAGAGTCCGAAGGAGGAGTGCGGCCTCTTCGGGGTCTGGGCCCCGGGGGAGGACGTCTCCCGGCTCATCTACTTCGGCCTCTACGCCCTCCAGCATCGCGGCCAGGAATCGGCCGGGATGGCCATCTCGGACGGCTCGAACATGCTCGTCTACCGCGAGCTCGGCCTCGTCTCCCAGGTCTTCAACGAGCGCACGCTCTCGACGCTGCAGGGCGACCTCGGCATCGGCCACACCCGCTACTCGACCACCGGCTCCACGACCTGGGAGAACGCCCAGCCCATCTTCAAGACCGACGGCGGACGCGCGCTCGCGCTCGCCCACAACGGCAACCTCGTGAACACCCAGGATCTCGCCGACCGCGTCGGGTTCCTCGGCCGCTCCACGAGCGACACGGACCTCGTCGCCACCCTGCTCTCCCGGGAGGCGGAGGACGGGCTCGAGGCGGCGGCGCTCAAGGTGCTTCCGACCCTGCAGGGGGCGTACTGCTTCCTGATGAGCGACGAGAAGACCGTCTACGCGGCCCGGGACCCGCTCGGGATCCGGCCGCTCGTGATCGGCCGCCTCCCGAACGGGTTCTGCTTCGCCTCGGAGACGGCGGCGCTCGACATCGTCGGCGCCGCCTACGTTCGGGACGTCGAGCCGGGCGAGCTCGTGATGGTCGACGAGCGCGGTCTGCGCTCGGTCCGCTTCGCCGAGAGCCCGCGCGAGGCCCTCTGCCTGTTCGAGTTCGTCTACCTCGCGCGAGCGGACACGACGATGATGGGGACGACCGTTCATCGCGCGCGACGCGAGATGGGGAAGGCGCTCGCCGCCGAGGCGCCGGTGGAAGCGGACCTCGTGATCCCGATCCCCGACACCGCGAGCTCGGCCGCCCAGGGCTACGCCGAAGCCTCCGGGATCCCGTACGGCGAAGGTCTGATGAAGAACCGCTACGTCCACCGGACGTTCATCCAGCCGACCCCGGGCCTGCGGCAGATGGGGGTCCGGCTGAAGCTCAACCCCGTCCCCGACGTGATCCGGGGACGGCGCCTCATCGTCGTCGACGACTCGATCGTCCGGGGGACCACGACTCGCCAGATCGTCCAGCTCCTGCGCGAGGCGGGCGCGACCGAGGTCCACATGCGGATCACGAGCCCGCCGGTCCGCTGGCCCTGCTTCTACGGGATCGACATGTCGACCCGCCAGGAGCTCGTCGCGTCCGACCTGTCGGTCGACGAGGTGCGCGAGTTCATCGGCGCCGATTCTTTGAGCTATCTCACCCTGCCGTCGCT
>DATLGG010000057.1:0-3492 GCA_035540615.1 Actinomycetota bacterium
GGTGCCGTGAGCGTCGGGCTCCGCTCGTTCCGCGGGACGCTTCCCGCGGCTCCCGGCACCGAGCGCGTTTGGGTGCGTGCCTGCCTCGGCGGGTCCTGCGCCACGGCCTCGTTCCGCCTCCCGGGCGGCTAGCGGCTACCCGATGGGTTCAGCGTCACGACGGCGAGCGCGGCGAGCAGCATCTGCACAGAGGGTTCCGCAAGGGTGCACCTGTGGAGGAGAGGCCCCGAGCGATCCGGATCCCGCTCCGGGGGATTGACGGGACAGAAGCCGGGTAAGGCGGAGCCGTGAGCCAGCCCAGCGCCGCCGACGACTGCCTGTGGATCGCGACCGCGGGGACGACGGCGTATCCCGCTCTGGACCGCGACCTCGAGGCCGAGGTCGTGGTCGTCGGAGGCGGGATCGTCGGGTTGACGGCCGCGCTGCTGGCGGCGCGTGAGGGGCGCCGTGTCGTCCTGCTCGAGCGGGACAAGGTCGCGATGGGGGTCTCCCCTCGAGCCACGGTCAAGGTCTCGACCGGCCACGGGACCCTCTACTCGACGATCCGGAGCCACTTCGACGACGACCGGCTGCGGGCCTACGGCGAGGCCAACCTGCGCGGGTTCCGCCTGATCGAGGAGCTGATCGGCCGGCACGCGATCGACTGCGACTGGGAGCCGCGGGATCACTTCGTGTGGGCGGAGGACGCGAAGCAGCTCGAGCAGGTTCGCGACGAGGTCGACGCGGAGCGCATCGCGGGCCTCGCCAGCGAGCTCGTCGATGCGGCGCCGGAGCTACCCTTCGAGGTCACGGGGGCTCTGCGGTTGCCGGATCAGGCGCAGTTCCACCCTCGCCGCTACCTCCTCGGGTTGGCTCGTGCCGCCGAGGCCGCGGGGGTGGAGATCTACGAACGCACCCCCGTCAGCGACGTGGACGGGGGAGCGTCCCCGGTGGTGGACACGCCGTCGGCTCGGGTCCGGGGTGGAGAGGTGATCCTCGCCACCCACTTCCCGATCGTGAACCGGAAGATGCTGTTCGCTGAGATGACGCCGAAGCGTGAGTACTCGGTCGCGGGCCCCGTGGATCCGCAGCGTGCGCCGAAGCACATGTACATCGGCGCCGGATCCCCCACGCGGTCGATCCGGATCGCCCCGTCGGACGACGGGCCGCTGCTCATCGTCGTCGGCGAAGGGCACAAGGTGGGCGAGCGCGTCGACACCGAGGGCTGCTACCGGGCGCTCGAAGCCTGGGGGGCGGAGCATTTCGGCGTCGGTCGGTGGACCTATCGCTGGTCGAACCAGGACAACATGTCGATGGACGGGCTCCCGTTCGTCGGGCGCTTGGAGGAGGGGGTCTCGACCGCGACCGGGCTCAACGCGTGGGGGATGACCATGGGAACGGTCGCCGCCGAGATGCTCGCGTCCCTGGCCGGCGGGCGCGAGGATCCCCTGCTCGGCGCCTTCGATCCCGCCCGCACGGTGCATGCTCCCGGTGAGTTCCTGAAGCAGAACATCAAGGTCGCGGGTCACTTCGTCGGCGGACGCCTCGCGGCCTTCCGCGGGGCCGTCGAGGAGATCGCACCGGGATCCGCCGACGTGGTCCGGATCGATGGAACGCCGGTGGCCGTCTATCGCGACGACGGGGGCGCGCTCCACGCAGTCACCGCGACCTGCACGCACATGGGTTGCCTCGTCGAGTGGAACGCGGGGGATCGCAGCTGGGATTGCCCGTGTCACGGGTCCCGGTTCGGGTTGGACGGCCGCGTGCTGAACTCACCAGCGACCGAACCGCTGGAGCGGATCGACCCGGCGGACTAGCCCCGGCGGTACGGGCGCCCGAACTCGACGCCATCGCCGGCGCCGTGCACGACGCGCAAGAGGCGCCCGGCGGAGAGCGCCCGCACCTCGACCCGCCGTTCGCGGGCGTCGGGAGTGACGATCAGGGTGTGTCCCTCCTCGAGCTTCGCGTCGTCGACCGAGAAGGATCCCTCGAGCGGGTAGAGCAACACCGACTCGTCCTCGGCGAACCCGAAGGAGAGCGCGGCGTCGGCCTCGAAGGTGGCGTCGGTGTAGAGGCGGATGTCGCCGTTGATCTCGAGCGGGCTGCGGGGACCGACCAGCTCCTTCGTCCGCACCCCCGGCGACTCGTCGTACCGCGGAGCCTCCGCATCGCGCAGGGCCGCGAAGGACGCGGTCGGCGGAACGGGGTCGGTCTGATACACGAGGATGAAGGCCCGCGTGTCCTCGTCCCCGTTGTTCCACTCCTTGTGGTACATCCCGCGCCGGCCTTCGGTCAGCCGTGCGAGGTCGTTCGTTCCCATGTGGCCCGTGATGCCGTTCAGCGCGTCGTCATGGTCGAGGGTCCCGCGGAGGATGTAGAAGAGCCGCTCGTTCAGGCGGTGAGGGTGGTGGCCGATCCCGAGGCGCGCCTCGACGATCGCGTCGTGGATCATGATCAGGGGACCGGAGCCCTGGCACTCGACGAACGGCCCGATCGTCTCCGTCGCCTGCAGGCCGGCCATCCCGAAGTCGTTCTCCCCGAGGACCGCGTAGTCCTCGGGGGAGAGGAGCACCCGTCCCGTCTCGACCGTCGCCATCGGTACCTCCCTCAGAGCCGAAGCGCCCGCGGCGGCGCGACGATCGCCTGCGGGTCCTCGCGCCAGATCTCCGGCTGGACGTCGATGTAGAGCTCGATCTCGTTGCCGTCCGGATCCTCGATGTAGAGGCTGTGCGTGACCGTGTGGTCGGCGGAACCGTTCACCTTGACCCCAGCCGCGAGGAGGTGCTCGAGCGCCTCGCGGAGCTCCTCGTCGGTCTCGCCGATCTTCAGCCCGAAGTGGTACATGCCCACGCGCCTCCCCGCTGGGATCGGCGTTGCATCCTCGCCGACCTCGAGGAGCAGCAGCTCGTGATGCGTGCGGCCCGACGAGAAGACGGCGCCCTGGTTCCCGAAGCGGGCCACCTCCTGCCACCCGAGCGTCTCGCCGTAGAACCGTCGCGAGCGCTCGAGGTTGCGCACGTACAGGACGATGTGTCCGAGCTCCTTCACCTGCATCGCTGCCCCCGTCCGGCCGTCATCGTCCCCATCATCTCGCGGATCGACGGGAACGTCCGCGCCGGATCAGGTGCTCCAGCGCAGGAGGGCTCCGAGGCCGTCGCGGATCCCGGCCTCCGGCGGAACGACGGCGACCCGCGCCCCGCTGAGCAACGCCGAGCGGATGCAAGCGTCCACGAGCGGCCCCTCGTGCACCCAGGCCGCGCCGAGCCCCTCCACGTCGTCGCGCCGCTGTGACAGGTGCGCCGCCTCGGGACCGAACCACGCGGTTCGCTCGTCGCCGAGCGTCCGATCGACGAGCAGCACCTCGACCTGGGCCATGGCCAGAGCCCGCAGCGTGGGGGCGATCCCTTCGATCGCCTTGTCCTCCTGGCCCCGCTCCTGCTCGAAGCCCTTGATCAGCTCGGCCAGGTCCTGCGCCGCCACCACCTCGACGAGCTTCGCCGCCTCCTCCGCGAT
>DATLGG010000058.1:0-5525 GCA_035540615.1 Actinomycetota bacterium
GAGCAGAGGAACGCGCTCTCGGAGGAGATGCTGGGCGACCTCGCCGCCGCCCTGGAGGAGGCCGCCGCCGCGTCGGAAGCGCGGGTCGTCCTCGTCACCGGGGAGGGGCCGGACTTCTGCGCCGGCGCCGACCTGGCCGACATCCAGGCCGCCGCGGAGGCGGGCGAGGGGGCCTACGCCGACACGTACGGTCAGGCGCTCGACCGGGCGCTGGACGCGATCGCGTCGCACCCCCTGCCGGTCGTGGCCGCGGTGCAGGGCGCCGCGCTCGGTGGAGGATGCCAGCTCGCGGTAGCCGCCGACCTGACGCTCGCGGCTGCCGACGCGCGACTCGGTCTGCCGCTCCTCCGGCTCGGGGTCGTCGTGAGCTATCCGAACGTCGTCCGCCTCACGGCGTCGGTCGGCTGGAAGCGTGCCTCGGCGATGCTGCTGGCCGGCCGCGTGATATCGGGCGAGGAGGCCGCGGCATGGGGGCTCGTGAGCGAGGCGGTCCCGCGGGCCGACCTCACCGCGCGTGCCGAGACGGTCGCCGGACAGATCGCCGCGGGCGCCCCGATCTCGGTGCGAGCCGCGAAACGCGGCCTGCAGGCGGCGCTCGAGCAGAGCGAAGGCGACCGTGGCGTCTTCGAGATGATGCTCGCCCAGGCGTTCGCCAGCGAGGACCTCCGTGAGGGCATCCGCGCGTTCCGCGAACGTCGCGCACCGAGGTTCGAGGGCCGATGAGCGCGCGTCCGGCGCGAGAAGCCCCGCGGGAGGATCGGGCACCCGAGATCCTCCGCCTCCTGAAGCGCGAGTACCGCGGGGCCACGATGGCACTGCGGTACTCGTCCCCGCTCGAGTGCCTCGTGGCCGTCATCCTCTCGGCGCAGTGCACCGATGCGCGGGTGAACGAGGTCACGCGGGGCCTCTTCCAGAAGTACCGCTCCGCGGAGGACTACCTCGCGGTGCCGGAGTCGGAGCTCGCGGCCGACATCCGCCCCACCGGCTTCTTCAACCAGAAGGCGAAGTCGATCCGCGGCACCTGCCGGATGATCGTCGAGGAGTACGGCGGCCGCGTGCCGGACACCATGGCAGATCTGATCCGGCTTCCCGGGGTCGCGCGGAAGACGGCGAACATCGTGCAGGGGAACGTCTATCCGGAGAAGGCGGCACGCGACCCGGATAAGGGGGTCGCCGTCGACACGCACGTCAAGCGCCTGTCGAACCGCCTCGGGTTCTCCGCCGAGTCCGACCCGAGCAAGATCGAGCGCGACCTCATGGACCTGCTGCCTCGCAAGGAGTGGTTCCCGATCACGTACGTGTTGATCGAGCACGGCCGCGCCGTCTGCAAGGCCCCGAAGCCACGCTGCGAGGAGTGCGTCGTCGAGCGGCTGTGTCCGGCGAGCAGGCTCGCAGCTAGCGGCGATCCCGGGGGACGAGCCGCCACGCCAGGGGAAGCGCGCCCGCGGCGACGACGAGCTTGAGCGCATCCCCGATCAGGAACGGGAACAGCCCGAGCACCATCGCTTCCCGAAGCGGAACGTCGATCGCCTGCGCGAGCCACGGGACGCCCAGGAGGTAGATCAACACGTTGCCGGCGACCATGACCGCCACCGCCGTCACGAAGCGGCGGTCCCATCCGCGGTTCGCCAGCCAGCCGGTAAGCGTCGCGGCGAGGAGGAAGCCCCAGAGGTAGCCGCCGGTCGGCGACTCCGGTCCGAGGAAGGCGGCTCCCGCCTTCGCCTCGGCGTAGAACGGCAGCCCGATCGCCCCCCAGAGCAGGTAGAGCGCGAGGGTCAGGGCGCCCCGCGACCAGCCGAAGGACGTCCCGACGAGCAGCACGCCGAGCGTCTGACCGCTGATCGGCACCGGTGTGAACGGCAGGGGGACCGAGACCTGCGCCAGCGCGGCCACGAAGAGGCTCCCGCCCACGATCAGCGCGACGTCGGACGCGAGCGCGGCCGGCCGAGAGCGTGGCCGGGGGAGCGCCTGGGCGAGGGCGGTCATCTCAGCCGACGGCGAGTCGGGTGGCGGCGGCCTCTCGGCGGCGGGCACGCCGGATCGCGCGACGCTCGTCCTCGGAGGTCGCCCCCCAGACGCCGGCATCCTGGCCGGTGGTGAGCGCCCACTCGAGGCACTCCTCCTTGACCTCGCATCGGAGGCACACGGCGCGGGCGGCTTCGATCTGGTCAGCGGCGGGACCGGTGGTCCCGACGGGGAAGAAGAGCTCGGGGTCCTCTTCCTTGCAACGTGCTCGGTGTACCCAGTCCATCAGGACCCTCCTTCGGAGGACCGCCGCTTGTGAAATCGTTCACAAGATCCTCCGGTCGAACCGCGCCAACGTCGACGCGGAAGGCCGAGTATAGTGGCCGCCTCCCGCCACGTGTCAAGACCCACCTTCGCAGATGAGCGACCTCCGGCCTCCCCTCGTGCTCGCGCATCGCGGCGCCTCCGCGCGCGAGCCGGAGAACACCCTCCGGGCGTTCCGAGCCGCGGAGGTCGATGGGGCCGACATGATCGAGCTGGACGTGCGCCTCACCGCCGACGGCGTGCCGGTCGTGATCCACGACGACGACCTCGCCCGCACGACCGACGGCACCGGGCGCGTCCACCGCACCCGCCTCGACGAGCTGAAGCGGCTCGATGCGTCGGGGGGTCGCGGGGAGCCCGAGCCGGTGCCGACCCTCGCCGAGGCCCTCGCAGCCACGACGGTCGCGCTGGACGTGGAGCTCAAGGACCTCCCCGGCGAGCCCAGCTTCGACTGGCCCGAGACGCGGCTCGTGGAGGCGACGCTCGAGGTCCTGTCTGCGGCTCGGCCCGAGCGAGCGATCCTCCTCTCGTCCTTCGACTGGCTCGCGCTGGAGCGCGTGCGCGCGCTCGCACCTGACCTGGAGACGGGGTTCCTCACGATCGGAGGGGTGGACCCGCTGGCGGCGGTCCGCTACGCGGCCGGGGCGGGGCACCGCTGGATCCTCCCGCAGGCGCCGGCGCTCTTGGAGGCCGGCGGGGTGGCTGTCGAGCGTGCCCACGAGGCGGGCCTGCGGGTCGGCGTCTGGACCGTCGACGCGCCCGACCTCATGCAGCGGCTCTTCGCCTGGGGCGTGGATGCGCTCGCGACGAACGAGCCGGCCGTGGCGGTCGAGGTCCGCGATTCAGTACGCGAGTGACAGGGCGCCCGGGACGGCCTCGAGCTCGAGCAGCTCGTGGTCGCCGACGTACTCCCCGTCCATCTGGACCGGGAGCGGGACTTCGCTGCGCACCTCGATCCGAGCCTGGTCGCGGACGTGGAGCACGGCGTCGCGTTCGAGGTGGCGGCCGCGCCCTCGGAATGCCCCCGCGGCGACGCCCAGGATCGTCGGGATCCCCGCGCGAGCCAGGCCGACGAGGTCGAGGCCTGTCTCCAGCCCGGCGGTCGGGGAGAGACGCATCGGGAGCGCGCCGAGGTACGTGAAGGGGTCGGTGTTCTGCGCGATCGCTACGAAGATCCTCGAGCGGCGGTGCTCGAGGGAGGCGCCCCAGCGCACCGCGAGCTTCGGGTGGCGGCGATCGAACCGGGCGATCTGCGTCAACCCCGCCCAGACGTAGGAGAGCTGCCCCAGAGCCTTCCGTACGGGGCGCCGACGCTCGACGCGGCGGACGACCGCGCCGTCGAGCCCGATCCCGCAGGCGAACAGGAAATGGCGTCCCAGCGCGCGCCCGAGCGTGACGCGTCGGCCGCGACGTTCGCGGCGGGCCACGAGCAGCCGGGTCGCCTCGACCGGGTCCCGCGGGATCCCGAGCGAGCGCGCGAAGACGTTCGCCCCGCCGCCGGGGACGATCCCGAGGGTCACGTCGCTCCCGGCGAGGCCGTTCGCCACCTCGTTCACGGTCCCGTCGCCCCCCATCGCCACGACCATCTCGACCGTCCCTCGGGCCTCACGCGCGAGGTCCGTGGCGTGCCCCGGGTGCGTCGTGTGGATGAGGTCGACCTCGAGGTCGGCGGCGAGGGTCCGTAGGACGACGGCCGCGGCACGCGGGGTGACGGCCTGTGCCTCGACGTTCGCGATCAACAGGAGACGCACGGCCGCTGATTCTGGCAGACCCGGCGGTCCGTACGATACGGGGATGTTCCGTCGCCGCTCCGCCCTGCCCGACCCGTTCGTCCGCGTCGCCGAGCACGTCGAGGCGGCGAAGGAGGCGCTGGTCGGCGCGATGCCGACCGCCCGGCGTCCCGGCACCCCGCTCGCCGAAGCGATCCACCGGTTCGAGGAGGAGGTCGCCGCGGCTCGCTCCGCGCTCGCGGCCTGGGACGACCCCGGCCACGAGATGGAGCGCCTGCGCTTGGAGGCGCCCGCCCTGGACTTCGAGGGGATGGCGATCGTCCTCGGCGACCTGATCGCGCCGCTCGACGTCTTCCAGGAGGCCGAACACCGGCTCCGCTGACCGCCGGCGCCGATGCGCGCGGTGCTACCCTCTGTCGGACGTCGAACGAAGGAGCGAGCGCGTGGGCACCATCAACCTGGTCACCGACATCCCCGGCCCGAAGTCGCGGGCGATCACCGAACGGAAGGAGCGCGTGGTCGCCGAACCGCTTGACCTGCACGCGCCCGTGGTGGTCGACACCGCCCGCGGCGCCTCGTTCACCGACGTCGACGGCAACACGTTCCTCGACTTCTCGGGCGGGATCGGCTGCCACACCGTCGGGTACTCGCATCCGAAGGTCGTCGAGGCCGCGGTCGAGGCGTCGCGGCGCTTCAGCCACACCGACTTCACGATCATCCCGTACGAGAGCTACGTCGAGGTGAGCGAGCGCCTGGTCGAGAAGGTCGGGGGCGACCGGAAGGTGGCGCTGTTCAACTCCGGCGCCGAGGCCGTGGAGAACGCGGTGAAGATCGCGCGTGCCGCGACCGGACGCCAGGCGGTGATCGCGTTCGAGGGGGCCTTCCACGGCCGGACGCTCATGGCGATGTCGCTGACGAGCCGGCACAGCCCCTACAAGACGAAGTTCGGACCGTTCGCGCCGGAGGTCTACCGGGCCCCGTTCCCGTACCCGTACCGCAGCCCCGATCCGGAGAACGCCGGGCGGCTGGCCCTGGAGGCGCTCGAGCGCGCCTTCTCGACCCAGGTGGACCCCGACAACACGGCGGCCGTGATCGTCGAGCCCGTGCAGGGGGAGGGGGGCTTCGTCGTCCCGACCCCGGACTTCCTCCCCGGGCTCGCCGAGATCTGCAAGCGGCACGGCGTCCTCCTCATCGTCGACGAGATCCAGACGGGCTTCGGACGGACCGGCCGGTTCTTCGCCTACGAGCACGCCGGCATCGACCCGGATCTCGTGTGCGTGGCGAAGTCCATCGCCGGCGGGTATCCGCTCTCCGGCGTCGTCGGGCGGACCGACGTGATGGACGCCCTCGGGCCGTCGACGATCGGCGGGACCTACGTCGGGAACCCCGTCGCGTGCGCGGCGGCAACGGCGGTCTTCGAGGTGATCGAGGAGGAGGGACTCGTCGAGCGTGCCACCCACGTGGCGAAGACGATCCGCGACCGGTGGACCGAGCTCGCCTCGAGCG
>DATLGG010000059.1:0-6198 GCA_035540615.1 Actinomycetota bacterium
GGATCGGCGCGCGCGCCGCGGTGGCGCTCGGACGCCGGGGCGCCCGCCTCGTGCTCGCCGCCCGCCGGGAGGATCGCCTGCGCGAGATCGCCAACCGGATCAGGGATCGCGGCGGTCCCGGGGCGCTCGTCGTCCCAACCGACGTCACGAAGGTCGGCGACCTCCGGGCCCTCGCCGAGCGGGTGCGCACGGAGGCCGGCCGCTGCGATGTGCTCGTCAACAACGCAGGGATCCCCGGCGGTGGCGCGTTCGCGGACCTCTCTCTCGCGCACCTCGAGCGGGTGACGGCGACGAACTACCTGTCGGTCCTTCGCCTGACGAAGCTCCTGCTCCCGATGCTGGCCGACGCCGGGGGTCACGTCGTCAACGTCGCATCGCTCGCCGGGCGCTTCGCCGTCCCGGGCGCCGCCGCCTACACGGCCTCGAAGCACGCGGTCGTCGCATTGTCGGAGGCGCTGTACCACGAGCTCGCGCCCCGCGGGGTGATGGTGACGTCGGTGAACCCGGGGTTCGTGCACACCGAGGGGTTCCCCCACCGCGAGCTCCAGCAGGATCCGCGGCTCCGCCGCTTCGTCATGGGTCCCTCGCCGACGGTGCGCGCCATCGTCGAGGTGATCGAGGGACGGCGCGGGCCCGAGGTGTCGGTGCCCCGCTGGATCGGACCGCTGCAGGCGTTCCGCATCCTGACCCCGCCGCTCTACCGAGCGGCGGTCCGCCGGCTCAGCGGCCGGCGGACCGCTCCGCCCGACCCTAGCGCGTGAAGTGCGTGCGAGTCGTCGCGAGCGCGTACAGGATGACCCCGTACAGCAGGATCCCGATGATGATGTACGCGGCCCCGAGCCCACGGAAGGCGATCAGCGCCAGCACCTGGAGCACGAGACCCACGCCGGCGACGGCCATGCCGATCATGCGCCCCTGCTCCCGCCCATTGAGGATCTGGATGCCGGCGAAGATGGCCCCGGCGCCCAGCGCGAGGTACAGCAGGAGGTAGATCGCGCCCGCGCCCCCCAGCTGCATCGCGGAGAAGGCGGCGAGCAGGTTCAGGACACCCGCGACGAACAGCAGGATCGCGGCGACGAGGACGAGCGGCGGACGCTGGCCCGTGGCTCCGGGTCCGGACATGGCTGTCATGCATTGCTCCTTTCGGTCGGCCGCGAAACTCTACGGCCGGGCGAAGCAAGGAGTCAACGCGAGCTCCCGATGCGGTGGATCTTCAGCAGGTTCGTGTTCGCCTCCCCGAAGGGGGACGAACCGACCATCAGGACGGCATCCCCGGGCCGGACGAACCCCCCCTCCTGGAGCCGCCCATCGACGGTCGCGATCATCGCGTCCGTGTCGTGGAGCGGGTCGGTGAGGAAGGGCGTGACCCCGCGGTACAGCGTGAGCCGCCGAACGACCGTCACCTCCGGGGAGAAGGCGTAGACGGGCACGCGGGGGCGCGTGGCCGCGATCAGCACGGCGGTCATCCCGGACTGGGTGAAGCACGCGATCGCGGTCATCCCGCCCTGGAGCGAGACCGACAGCGCCGCCTGTGCGACCAGGTGCGCGTCGGTCGGCGCGGGGAGCCTCGGCGGCGCGGCGACGTACCCCGAGCCGCCCGCGACCTCGGCGATGCGCGCGGCCGTCCGCGCCGCCTCGATGGGATAGGCCCCCACGGCGGTCTCGGCCGAGAGCATGATCGCGTCCGCGCCGTCGAACACCGCGCCCGCGACGTCGCTCGCCTCCGCCCGGGTGGGCCTCGGCGCCTCGCGCATCGACTCGAGCATCTGCGTCGCCACGATCACCGGCTTCCCGGCCTGGACGCACCGGAAGACGAGGTCGCGCTGGATCAGGGGGATCTCCTCGAGCGGGAGCTCGACCCCGAGGTCGCCGCGCGCGACCATGAGCCCGTCCGCCGCCTCGATGATCCCCTCCGCATGACGCACGGCCGGACCGGTCTCCACCTTCGCCACGACGAGCGGTGCGTCCTCGCCGAGGAGATCGCGGAGCGCGAGGACGTCGTCGGGCCAGCGGACGAACGACTGGCCGACCATGTCCACCCCGGCCTCGCGAGCCCACGCGATGTCCCGCTCGTCCCTGGCCGTGATCGCCGGCAGGCTCAGGCGCTCCGCCGGGATGTTGATCCCGCTCCGCGACCCGACGATCCCGCCACTCGTCACGGTCGTTACGACGACGTCGCCGTCGACCCCCGTCACCTGGAGCTCCGCGGCCCCGTCGGCGAGCAGGACCCGGTCGCCCACCCGAAGGTCGTCGGCGAGCCCCTCGTGGCTCGTCGGAGCACCCCGCAGGTCTCCCGGTCCGCCGCCCGGCCGAAGCTCGAACCTCGCACCCTCGGCCAGACCGACCCGCCCCTCCGCCACCTCGCCGAGACGGACCTTCGGCCCCGACAGGTCGACCAGGACGCCGACGGTCCGCCCCGCGGCCGCCGAGGCCTTCCGGACGCGTTGGAGCAGGCGCTCGTGCGTCTCGCGGGTTCCGTGCGAGAGGTTGATCCTCGCCACGTCGAGCCCAACCGCCACGAGATCATCCAGGCGGTCCTCCACGGCAGGCCCGAGCGTGCAGACCAGCTTCGTGGCGCGCGAACGATCAGCCACGCCCGCGGAGCACCTCCTCGAGGATGCCGTCGATCGGCGGGTCCGCTCGCTCCGGAGCGGCCTCGCTGAACGTCGCCGGGACCCGCCCCTCCCCGGCCTCCTCGGCACGTCGCAGCCAGTCGGCAGGGATCTCGTCGGGGAGCTCGGCGCCCGCCATCTCGGCGAACGCGATCGTCCACGCACGCGGCACGACGCTGGCCCAGCGGTAGCCCCCGCCGCCGGTCGCGATCCAGCGACCATCGCAGACCTCGTGCGCGAGGTCGTGCAACGCCCGCGCGGTCTCGCGGTAGGCCCGCGTGGTCAAGCCGAGGTGCGCGAGGGGGTCGGTGTGATGGGTGTCGCACCCGAGCTGGCTCACGAGGACCTGCGGCGCGAAGCGTCGCACGAGCGGGGGCACGACCGCGCGGAAGGCCTCCAGCCACGCATCGTCCCCGGTCGTGGGCGGCAGCGGGACGTTCACGGCCGTCCCCTCCCCCGGCCCGGCACCGCGCTCGCTCGCGAAGCCGGTGCCGGGGAACAGGTACCGGCCGGACTCGTGGAGCGAGATCGTCAGCACGCGCGGGTCCTCGTAGAAGATCGCCTGCGGGCCGTCGCCGTGGTGGACGTCGACATCGACGTAGGCGACCCGCTCGACCCCCTGCTCGAGCATCCAGGCGATGGCCACCGCGGGGTCGTCGTACACGCAGAACCCCGAGGCCCGGTCGGGCATCGCGTGGTGCAGGCCACCCGCCGGGTTGAACGCGTGATCGAACCCGTCGCGGACCACCGCCTCGGCCGCGACGAGCGTGGCGCCGGCGACGCGCGCCCCCGCCCGGTGCATGTTCGGGAAGATCGGGTTGTCCCCGGGGCCGAAGCCGTAGCGCACGAGGTCAGCGCGGGAGGCCTCGCCGGAGCGCTTCACCGCGTCGAGGTACGGCTCAGTGTGGACCAGCATGAGCTCCTCGTCGCTCGCGACCCGCGCCGGCGCGCGTTCGACGTTCGCGCGCTCGAGGAGCCCGAGGGACGCGATCAGGTCGACGGTCAGCAGCACGCGCACCGGGCGGAGGGGATGCTGCGGACCGTGGTCGTACTCGCGCAGGTCCTCCGAGAACACGAACCGAGCCCGGTCGCTCACGCAGCAGGCACGGGGGACGGCATCGCGGAGAGCCTACCCCGCGCGGAAAACGCTACCCGAGGGACTCGTGCCAGAGCTCGAGGCCCCGCACGAGGCCCGCCTCGAGCCAGGGGGTGAAGCGCTCGCGCGCCCCCTCCGCCGTCTCGTTCGGGTCGACCTCGAAGAGCTGGTCGCACACCGTCGAGAGGTCGGCGAGGTTCTCCTCGCCACGCTGGACGCGGTCCCGCCGGTAGAAGCACATCGTCGCGACGATCTTCCCGTCCGACTGGTCGCCCACCGCGTGGAAGGAGAGCAGGATCTCGTCCTGGGTCGCCGTCCGCATCATGAGCCGCGTCCACGACCGGTAGATGTCGAGGTTCGCGAAGTAGTCCAGCTGGCGCGCGCTCTCGATGATGTGCCACTTGAAGAAGTAATCGCGCGGGCCGCCGCTCTTCTCGGTGTCGACCTCGAAGCGGAAGTCGGGGGCGAGCTGCCGCAGGTCCTGCGACATCCGGTCGGCGGTCCGGCGGAGCCGCTCCTCGGCCACGACGAGCAGGGACTTCGCGATCTCGGCGGCCTCGGCCCAGCCGACGTCGTCCGCACGCTGACGCTGCTCCAGGACGGCCTTCGCCGAGCTGATCACCTGGTCGACACGCTCCTTGCGCAGCGAGTCACCGACCGCGCCCGGCGCCTCGAGCAGGGTTCGGCGCTGGATGAAGGCGAACAGGTCGACGAGGCCCTTGAGGTCGCCCGCGTCGGCGCGGTCCTGCGCAGCGGCGTAGCGCTCGAGGTCGTCGCGGCGGACGATCAGCGGGAACCACCCGTTCTTGACGAAGATCGCGGTGGCGAGCGCGCGGGCGATCAGCCCGTTGCCGGCCTGGAACGGCGCGATCTGCATGAACCCGTGATGGAGCCACGCCGCCTGGACATCGGCGGGAAGATCGCGCGCCTGGTGCTTCTCGTGCAGCTCGAGGAGACGCTCCATCTCCCAGGCGACCTGTTCCGGAGGGCAGAACTGGTGGCTGCTGCCGTCCGGGCGAGTGACGTCGTTCGGGCCCAGCTTGTACGCGCCCTTCAGCATGGGCCCGCCGTCGCCGGCGAGGTGCAGCGTGATGAGCGCGTGGAGCTCCTTGATGTCGGACGTGGAGATGCCGCGCGGGTCCGCCGCCATCTGCTCGATCCGGCGGAGCGCGAAGAGCTGATCGGCCACCATCCCCGCGAGGAGCTCGGGCTCCTTCACGCCGGACGCGGCGAGGATCGACGCGTCGACGCCCTCGCGGATCAGCCGCTCCGACACGGGTCGCGGGAGCGCGTAGAGACCCTCGACGATCCCCGTCTCGACCGCCCATTCGTTGCGGAGCTGCTGCTCGAACTCCCCGAGCTCCGCCGTGCCCCGAAGCGCGCTCTGCTGCGCCGACCACGAGCTCGCGAGCTGCGCGAGGTCGGGGTTGGTCAGCGTGCGGACGTCCTCGGGGAGGTCGTCGATGCTCTTCCAGCGGTGTGATACAGCCTCAGTCACGGGCCTTCTCCCATGCCGTTCGCGGTCACGTACATGCGACAACATCGGCACGAGGGGGCGCCGTCTTGAGGCCCGGTGGCCCGTTCGGACTAGTCGATGCCCTGGGCCTTCTGGACCTTTCCGCTGAAGTCGACCGAGACCGACTTCCACTCCATGAACTCGTCCAGCGACTGCGGACCGGCCTCGCGGTGGCCGTTGCCGGTGTTCTTCATGCCACCGAACGGAAGCTGGATCTCGGCGCCGATCGTCGGAGCGTTCACGTAGACGATCCCGAACTCGAGCTGCTGCACGGCCTTGAACACGTTTGTGATGTCGTGCGTGTAGATCGAGGCCGAGAGCCCGTACTGGACCGAGTTCGCGATGCGGATCGCCTCCTCGACATCGTCGGTGCGGATGATCCCGGTCACCGGCCCGAAGATCTCCTCCTGGGCGATCCGCATGTCCGGCGTCATCTCATCGAAGACGGTCGGGGCGATGAAGTTCCCGTTCTCGTAGCCGTTCCCGGTCAGCTCCTCGCCGCCGGTCAGGACCTTCGCGCCCTCGGCCTTGCCGATCTCGATGTATTCGAGCACGCGCTGCTTCTGCTTCGCGTTGATCACCGGGGCGAGCTCGACGTCGGGCTCGAGGCCGCTGCCGACCTTCATCCCGCCGACGCGCTCGAGCAACCGCTCGGTGAACTCCTGCCGGGCGGCGTCGTGGACGACGAGCCGCGAGGTCGCCGTGCAGCGCTGGCCGCTCGTGGCGAACGCGCCCCACGCCGCCGCCTCGACCGCAAGGTCCATCTGGGCGTCGGGCATCACGATCAGCACGTTCTTCGAGCCGAGCTCCAGGGAACAGCGCTTCATGAGGCGCCCGCACTGCTCGTTGATCATCCGGCCGACCTCGAGCGAGCCGGTGAACGAGATGCCGCGGACGTCGTCGTGCGCGACGATCGGCGCGCCGGCCTCGTCGCCGTAGCCGTGGACGAGGTTGAGGACGCCCGGCGGAAGCCC
>DATLGG010000060.1:0-2565 GCA_035540615.1 Actinomycetota bacterium
GCGAAGAGAGGCCGCGTAGCTCGTCCATACGAAGAACGGGGGTCTCGATCGATGGCAGTGGAGAAGAAGCCGCGCGCGCGGAAGGCCGCGGAGGCGCCGAAGACCGCCGCGAGTCCTGCCGCCGGGGCGGCGGAGGGACGCGCAGCGGGCGCGGCCGGGGGTGGAGCAGGTCGAGGCCCGACCAGCGCCAGTCCTCGACGCGCGCGACGAGGCCGGCGCGCACGGGGTTCTCGAGGATGTACGGGATCGTCGCGTCGAGGTGCTCCCCGTCCTCCACCGGCGTGTAGCCGTAGCGCGACCCGAAGAGGTGACCGCGCCGCCCGTAGCGAGCGTTGTGCGCGGCGGCGTAGGTCGCGTTCAGGCGCTGGAGGATCTGCGACACGTGCGTCTGGCGGCGCAGCGCGACGAGCAGGTGGTAGTGCGTGCTCATCAGGCACCAGGTGACGATCTGCCAGTCGATGCGGCGGGAGAGGCCACGGACGAGGGCGAGGAAGTCGTGCCGGTCGAGGTCCGTGCGGAAGAGCGGCTCCTCGGCGACGGCGAGGCCCGTCAGGTGGAAGATCCCGCCCGGGACGTAGATGCGCTGCTGGCGCGGCATGCCGCCGACGGTACCGACGGCGCAGCTACGCGAAGTCCGATTTCACGTACCCGTCACGCTCTTGCGCATCTATTTCTCCACTCGCCGCGTCCTCTCGGGACAGGCTCTGGCGCCCAAGGTCGAAGCAGTGCCAGACCCCGGTCTGACCCGCGTCCGCATCGGGGTCTGACCCTGCTCTGACCCTGCTCTCGCACGCCGAACCGCCGGCGGCCGCCGGAACGAGAGAGGCCGCCTCGCGGCGGCCTCTCGGATCGGGTGCTAGTCGTCTGTCGGCGACTCGTCGGGCTCTGCCGCTTCGCCGGCCGCCGGCACGGTCACCTTCTCGGCCGACGCGTCGCCCTCGACGATGCGGATCTCGACGGGCAGCTCGCCCTCCGGGATCTCGCCCTCGCGGCGGTCGACGAGGATGGTCGCGCCCGGCGACAGCTCGCGCCCGAGCACGAAGTCCGCGAGCGGGTCCTCGATGAACCGCTGGATCGCGCGGCGCAGCGGCCGGGCGCCCATCGCGGGGTCGAAGCCCTGCTCGACGAGCAGCTCCTTCGCGTCGTCGGTGAGCTCGATCGCGACCTCGTGCCCCGCCATCTGCTCGCGCAGACGCCGCAGCATCAGGTCGACGATCGTGAGGATCTCCTCCTTCGCCAGCTTGTGGAAGACGATGATCTCGTCGATCCGGTTCAGCAGCTCCGGGCGGAAGACCTTCTTCAGCTCGCCCGTGACGCGCCCCTTCATCTCGTCGTACGTGAGGCCCGTCTCGTCGCCGAGGGAGAACCCGAGCGTCTGGTTCTTCGCGATCTGACCGGCGCCGATGTTCGACGTCATGATCACGATCGTGTTGCGGAAGTCGACCTTCCGCCCCTGCGAGTCGGTGAGCTTCCCCTCCTCGAGGATCTGGAGCAGGATGTTGAAGACGTCCGGGTGCGCCTTCTCGATCTCGTCGAGGAGGAGCACCGAGTACGGCTTGCGCCGCACGGCCTCCGTGAGCTGGCCGCCCTCGTCGTACCCGACGTAGCCGGGCGGGGAGCCGACGAGCCGGGACACGGAGTGCTTCTCCATGTACTCCGACATGTCGATCTGGATCATCGCGTCCTCGTCGCCGAAGAGGAACTCGGCGAGCGTGCGCGCGAGCTCCGTCTTCCCGACGCCGGACGGGCCGAGGAAGATGAACGAGCCGGTCGGCCGCTTCGGGTCCTTGATCCCGGCGCGGGCGCGGCGGATCGCCTTCGAGACCGCGACCACCGCCTGGTGCTGCCCGATCACGCGCTTGTGCAGCTCCTCCTCCATGCGGATCAGCTTCTGCGACTCGGCCTCGGTGAGCTTGAAGACCGGGATGCCCGTCCACATCGAGACGATGTCGGCGATCTCGTCCTCGCCGACGACCGGCTGCTCCTCGGACTCCTCGGCGCGCCAGTTCTCCTCGAGCTCCTTCTTCTTCTGCGTGAGCTTGCGCTCCTTGTCGCGCAGCGACGCGGCCTTCTCGAACTCCTGGTTCTCGATCGACTCTTCCTTGTCCTTGCGGACCCGCTCGATCTCCTCCTCGAGCTCGCGGTAGCGCGGCGGGGCGGTCATCGTCTTGATGCGCATCCGGGAAGCGGCCTCGTCGATCAGGTCGATCGCCTTGTCGGGCAGGTGGCGGTCCTGGATGTAGCGGTCGGCGAGCACCGCCGCCGCCTCGAGCGCCTCGTCGGTGATCTTGACCCGGTGGTGCGCCTCGTAGCGGTCGCGCAGCCCGCGGAGGATCTGCACGGTGTCGTCGGTCGACGGCTCGTCGACGCGGATCTGCTGGAAGCGCCGCTCGAGCGCCGCGTCGCGCTCGAGGTACTTCCGGTACTCGTCGAGCGTCGTCGCGCCGATCGTCTGCAGCTCGCCGCGCGCGAGCGCGGGCTTCAGGATCGACGCGGCGTCGATCGCGCCCTCGGCGGCGCCGGCGCCGACGAGGTTGTGGAGCTCGTCGATGAACAGGATGATGT
>DATLGG010000061.1:0-2697 GCA_035540615.1 Actinomycetota bacterium
AAGAAGGTCGTCTTCTCGTCGAAGGACCAGCCGAGCAGCGCCAGGTAGTTGATCATCGCCTCGGGGAGGAAGCCCTCCTCGCGGAAGCGCTCGACGGCCACGGAGCCGTGCCGCTTCGAAAGCGGCTGGCGGTCGGGCCCGACGATCAGCGGCAGGTGCCCGTAGGCCGGTGGGTCCTCGACCCCGAGCGCCTCCATGAGCAGAAGTTGGCGCGGTGTCGAGGAGAAGAGGTCCTCGCCCCGGATCACGTGCGTCATGCGCATCTGCCAGTCGTCGACGGCCGCCGCGAGGAGGTACGTCGGGGAGCCATCGCTCCGCAGGATCACGAAATCGCGGATGTCCGGCGCCCGGAAGGTCGCCTCGCCGCGGACGAGGTCGTGGACCGTGACGTCGCGCCCGGGTGTGGCGAAGCGGGTGGCGAACGGCCGTCCCTCCGCCTCGAACGCGGCGCGCTCCCCTGCCGAGAGGCGCCGGCACCGGCCGTCGTAGCCCGGCGGCTCGCCCCGCGCGAGCGCCTCCTTGCGGCGCTGCTCGAGCTCCTCCGGGGTGCAGTAGCAGCGATAGGCGGCGTCGCGCTCGATGAGCGTCTCGACCGCCTCGCGGTAGATCGGCAGGCGCTCGGTCTGACGGTAGGGACCGAACGCGCCCCCAACCCCGGGGCCCTCGTCCCAGTCGATCCCCAGCCAACGCAGGGCATCCTGGAGCCCGAGGAACGACTCCTCGGTGACGCGGCTCTGGTCGGTGTCCTCGATCCGCAGGACGAAGACGCCGCCGTGGTGCCGCGCGAACAGCCAGTCGTAGAGCGCCGTGCGGGCGCCGCCGACGTGGAGGTCCCCGCTCGGCGCCGGTGCGTACCGGACCCGGACCTGACGGTCAGCCACGCGGGCCAACCGGGTTCTCGAGCACGCCCACGCCCTCGACCTCGACCTCGACGACGTCCCCGGGCTCCAGCGGGGAAACACCCCCCGGGGTTCCGGTGAGGACGACGTCGCCGGGCAGGAGGGTCATGACGTGGGAGATGTAGGAGATGAGCTGCGCCGGCGGGAAGGCCATCGTCGACGTTCGCCCCGACTGCCGCACCTCGCCGTTCACCCGGCACGAGACCTCGATGTCGTCGACGTCCACCTCGGTCTCGATCCACGGCCCGAGCGGACAGAAGCCGTCGAAGCCCTTCGCCCGTCCCCACTGCCCGTCGGGCTTCTGGAGGTCCCGGGCCGTGACGTCGTTCGCGCACGTGTAGCCGAGGACGTAGCGCAGGGCCTCGTCCGGGGAGACCTTCCGGCAGAGCCGACCGATCACCGCGGCCATCTCGCTCTCGTGATCGACGCGGCGAGACACCGCCGGGAGCGGGATCGGATCGCCGGGACCGATGACGGCCGTCGAGGGCTTGAGGAAGAGCATCGGATGGTCGGGCAACGGGTTGCCGAGCTCCTCGGCGTGCTCCCGGTAGTTGCGTCCGATGCAGACGATCTTCGACGGGATCGCCGGCGCCAGCAGGCGCACCTCGTCGACGGGAAGCTCCTCGCCCGTGGGAACGGGGTCCTCGAAGAAAGTGCCGGCGAGCAGGCGCGCGACCTCGCCCTCGATGGCGGCGGTGGCGATGCGGTCGCCGAGGCGGAGTCGAGCCAGTCTCACGGGCCGAGCCTATCCGAGCGGCTCAGCCGGCGTATTCGCACCAGTCCTCGTACGCGGGCAGCTCGCCCTTCACGGCCCGGAAGTACGTCTCCTGGATGCGCTTCGTCACCGGTCCGGGGCGGCCCGTGCCGACCGTGCGGTCGTCGACCTCGCGGATCGGCGTCACCTCGGCGGCGGTGCCGGTGAAGAAGACCTCGTCCGCGGTGTAGAGGTCCGAGCGGACGAGCTCGCGCTCGATCACCTCGTAGCCGAGGTCGCGCGCGATGCGCATGACGCTGTCGCGCGTGATCCCGAGGAGGATCCCGCTGCCCTCGGGCGGCGTGTGCAGGGTCTCCCCCCGGACGACGAAGAGGTTCTCGCCGGTGCCGTCGGCCACGTAGCCGTCGTGCGAGAGCATGATCGCGTCGTCGTACCCGGCCTTGACGGCCTGCATCTTCGCGAGCCCGGAGTTGATGTACTGCCCGGTGGCCTTCGCTGCCGGCGGGATGATGTTCGGATCGTGCTTCTTCCACGACGAGACCATCACGCGCGCACCGTTGTCGAGGCAGTCCTGGCCGAGGTACGTCGCCCACTCCCACACCGCGATCGCGACGTTCACTGAGGCCGGGAGGAAGTTCAGCCCCATCTCACCGTAGCCGCGCCACACGATGGGACGGACGTAGCAGGCGCGGAGCCGGTTCTCGCGGACGGTCTCCTTCGCTCCCTCGACGAGCTCCTCCAGGCCGAAGGGGACGTCCATCGCGTAGATGTGGGCGGAGCGAAGGAGCCGCTTCATGTGGTCGGTCAGCCGGAAGATCGCCGGCCCGCGCACGGTCTCGTAGGCGCGGATGCCCTCGAAGACGCCGGTCCCGTAGTGGAGCGCGTGGGAGACGACGTGGATGCGGGCGTCCTCCCAGTCGATGAGCTTCCCATCCATCCACACCTTGTCGACCGGCTGGATCGGCATCGCGCTGGGCCTCCTCCCGTCAGGATCCCCGCAAGGGTACATCGCCCCCGAAGGCGCGAGCGGCCTGGGAACGAAGGCGTAACGGACCCGTTACACGAGGGCGCCGCTCAGGACGG
>DATLGG010000062.1:0-2719 GCA_035540615.1 Actinomycetota bacterium
CGGACCCACCGACGAGGTAGAGCTGGTGCCCGGCTGCTTCGAAGCGGGCTCCGAGCTCGCCGGCGATCGGGGGCAGGGCGAAGAGATCGGAAGAGGAGGTCGCCACCTGGCGAAGGATACCGCAGGCCCTGCGGCCCCTCGCCGAGCCCTCAGGCCAGCTGCGCCTGCCGGAGCGCGAGCGTGAGGTCGTGCGGGTTCGACGCCGACTCGAGCGCGGCCTCGACCGTCACGAGTCCCTCGCCGACGAGCTTCACGAGCGCCTGGTCGAAGGTCTGCATCCCGTAGAAGTCGCCGTCCGCGATCACCTCCGGGATCGACGAGGTCTGGTCCGCGTCGATGACCCGCTCCTGGACGCGCCCGGTGTTGACCAGGACCTCGACCGCCGGAACGCGGCCCTTGCCGTCGGCGCGCGGGACGAGGCGCTGCGAGAGGACACCGCGCAGGCTCGAGGCGAGCGAGAGGCGCGCCTGTCGCTGCATCGACGGCGGGTACAGGTCGATGATCCGGTTCACGGTCTCGGTCGCGTCGAGCGTGTGCAGGGTCGAGATCACGAGATGGCCGGTCTCGGCGGCCTGGATCGCGGCTTCGGCCGTCTCCATGTCGCGGATCTCACCGATGAAGATCACGTCGGGGTCTTGGCGGACGACGTGGCGCAGCGCCGAGGAGTACGACTCGGTGTCGAGGCCGATCTCACGCTGCTGGATGACGGACTGGAGGTCGTCGTGGACGACCTCGATCGGATCCTCGATCGTGACGATGTGCACGCGGCGGTTCGCATTGATCCAGCCGATGATCGAGGCGATCGTCGTCGTCTTGCCGGTTCCCGTCGGGCCCGTCACGAGGACGAGTCCGCGCGGCTCCTGCGCGAGCTGGGTGATCACCTGCGGGAGGCGCAGCTCCTGGAAGGTCGGGATCTCCGAGCGGACGCGCCGCAGCGCGATGCTGACGTCCCCCCGCTGGCGGTAGGCGTTGGCGCGGAAACGACCGACGCCCTCGAGCGTGTACCCGAGGTCGACCTCGTTCCGCTGGGCGAACTCGGCACGCTTCGTATCCGGGATGATCTCCTGTCCGAGCGCGTCGGTTTCCGCCGGTGTCAGCGGCGGGAACGGCGAGTGCATGAGCACGCCGTCAACCCGCACGACGGGCGGCAGGCCGACCTTGAGGTGGAGGTCGCTCGCGCCGGCCTCCACCATGTACCGCAAGTAGTCAACGATGGGCATCGTGGTGTCCCTCCTCAGGCTCCCCACTGGTATCGGCACCCGGGCCCCCGACGTTGAGCCCCTCTTCCGCCCGCCGTCTCCGCCGGCTCCACCAGGCCGAGAGCCACACGAGGACGATGAGCAGGAGCAGCGCGGCGACACCGGCGCCCCCGAGGTAGCGCTCGACGCGCTCGTACCCGCGCCCGATCAGATAGCCGACGAAGGTGTTGCCCACGGCCCAGATCGTCGCGCCGAGGAGGTCGTAGACGACGAACCGTCGATACGAGAGCCGGCTCATCCCCGCGATCAGGCATCCGAGGCTGCGGACCACCGGGATGAACCGCCCGAGGAACACGGTCTTGCCGCCGTGCCGCCGGTAGAAGTCCTCGGCACGCGCGACCCGCGCGGGCGAGAGGAACAGGAACCGGCCGAAGCGGTCCAGGACGCGCCGCCCGAAGCGGTTGCCGATCAGGTAGCCGACGTTGTCCCCGAGCGCCCCGGCCACCGCAGCGATCGTCGCGACGGCCACGAACGACAGGTCGCCGCTGGCCGCGTAGAAGCCTCCGAGGATCACGATCGTCTCCCCGGGAAGGATGAGCCCGGCGCCGATCGAGTTCTCGAGGAACCCCGCCGTCCCGACCAGGACGTAGCCCCAGTCGGCGAAATACGGCCGTAGGAACTCGACGACGCGCTCGATCATGCCGGACCCCCGCGGGAGTCTAGCCCCTCGCGCCCGGCCAGCTGGTCCGTCGCGTCCGTCTCGTTTCCCTTGTCCGGAGGTGGGGTAGGAACGGCCTGCACTGAGGAGGTGGTGTGCGAGATGGCGCAGCCGATGTCGAGAGCCGAAGCTGGTCGTCGCGGCGGGCTCAGCACCAAGAAGCGGTACGGCCCCGGCTTCTACCAGGAGATCGGCCGCAAGGGTGGCAAGAAGGGCGGCCTGACCACGAAAGAGCGCTACGGCGTCGAGTTCTACCAGCAGATCGGCCGCAAGGGCGGATCGCGCTGATCGTATCGGGGCCGGCTCCGGCCGGCCCCGATCCGTACCTCGCTCCTACTTCTTCGTGTTCCAGAAGATCTTGTCGATCTCGCCGATGAGATCGAGGAGCCCCTGGCCCTGGGCCGGGTCCTGCGACTTCTTCGCTTCTCCGGCCGCCTTCGTGGCGCGCCAGAACAGGTCGTGCAGCTCGGGGTACGCCTCGAGGTGCTCGGGCTTGAAGTAGTCGGTCCACAGGACCCAGAGGTGGTGCTTCACGAGATCGGCACGGTGCTCCTTGATCAGGAGGCACCGGGTCCGGTAGTCCTCCACGCTCTCGGAGGGCTTCTTCATCTCCTCGGCCTTCTGGTACCGCTCCTGGATCGCCTTCACGGACTCGGCTTCGATCCGCGCCTGCGCCGGATCGTAGATGCCGCAGGGAACGTCGCAGTGCGCGTGGACCACGCGCCGGGGCCGGATGATGCGCGCGACGATCGACATCGGTCCTCCTTTTCGTCGGGGTCGTTCCACGCCCTTACCCTATCCC
>DATLGG010000063.1:0-6875 GCA_035540615.1 Actinomycetota bacterium
CCGCCCGGTCCTCGAGCTTCACGGGTTCGGCGACCTCGTGACGCCGCTCCGCGACGCCTACCGCGCCGGCGACCTCGTGAAACTCGCCGAGATCGCGATGCCCATGGTCGACACCTACGCGATCGCCGGTGACGAAGACGCCTGCCGCGAGGGCCTCGCCCGCTTCGACGGCCTGCTCGACCGTGTGATCCTCGGCAGCGCCTGGGTCGGCCCCCCCGAAGCGGTGGTCGAGAACCACCGCCGCCTCCTGCACACGTTCCGCCCCGCGGGCTAGTCGGCGGGCAGTCGCTCCTCGTGAGGAACCTCGCCCTCGACGAGCTCCTTGAGCTCGCCGCCCTCGAGGACCTCGCGGTCCATCAGGAGCTTCGCCAGGCGCTCGAGCAGGTCCCGCCGATCGGCGAGGATCGTCCTGGCGCGCTGGTGCGCCTCGCCGACGATCCGGCCGACCTCCTCGTCGATCAGGCGAGCCGTCTGGTCGGAGACGTCGGCCCCCTGACCCGGGAACATCGCGCGTCCGTCGCTGTGGCGGAAGCCGTCCCGGCCGAAGGAGAGCGGCCCCAGCTTCTCGCTCATCCCGTACTCGGCGACCATCGACCGCGCGATCTCGGTCGCGCGCTCGAGGTCGTTCTGGGCGCCGGTCGAGACCTGGCCGAAGGCGATCTCCTCGGCCGTCCGGCCGCCGAGCAGGATCGCGAGGCGGTCGGCGAGCTCCGGCTCCGTCATGAGGTAGCGGTCCTCGAGGGGGCGTTGCATCGTCATCCCGAGGGCCGCGGTCCCGCGAGGGATGATCGTCACCCGGTGCACCGGGTCGGCGTTCTCGACGGAAAGCGCCACGAGCGCATGTCCCATCTCGTGGAACGCGACGATCTCCCGCTCGCGGTCGCTCATCACGCGCGACTTCCGCTCGAGCCCCGCGACCACCCGGTCGATCGCCTCCTCGAGCTCCGACATGGTCACCGCGTCCTTCTCGCGCCGGGCCGCGAGGAGCGCCGCCTCGTTCACGACGTTCGCGAGGTCGGCTCCCGTGAACCCTGGGGTACGGGCGGCGATCACGTGGAGGTCGATGTCGTCGGCGAGCGAGACCCCGCGCGCGTGCACCTTCAGGATGGCCTCCCGCCCGCGGAGGTCGGGCCGGTCGACGACGACCTGGCGGTCGAAGCGGCCCGGCCGCAGGAGCGCGGGGTCGAGGACGTCCGGGCGGTTCGTCGCGGCCATGATGATCACGCCTTTGCTCGCGTCGAAGCCGTCCATCTCGACGAGGAGCTGGTTCAGCGTCTGCTCCCGCTCGTCGTGGGAGCCGAAGCCGGCGCCCATCGCGCCGCCACGCGTCTTGCCGATCGTGTCGAGCTCGTCGAGGAAGACGAGGCACGGCGCACGCTCCTTCGCCTGCTGGAAGAGCTCGCGAACCCGCGCCGCTCCGAGGCCGACGAACATCTCCACGAACTCCGAGCCGGACATGTAGAAGAAGGCCACGCCGGCCTCGCCCGCGACCGCGCGCGCGAGCAGGGTCTTGCCGCACCCCGGCGGGCCGAGCAGGAGGACGCCCTTCGGGATCCGCCCACCGAGCCGCTGGTACTTCTTCGGATTGCTGAGGAACTCGACGATCTCGCCGAGCTCCTCCACGGCCTCGTCGACCCCGGCGACGTCCGCGAAGGTGGTCTTCAGGTCCTTCCGGTCGTAGATCTTCACGCCGCGCTTGCCGAGGTTCAGCGCGCCGGCCGCGGCCCCGCCGCCCGCCATCCGCCGGAAGATGAAGCTCCAGATCAGGACCAGGAACAGGATCGGCAGGATCCACGACAGGATGAAGCTCGACAGCGCGCCGGGCTGCTCGCCCGTGAACGCGACCTCTTCTCGCTGCAGCAGCTGGAGGAGGTCCCGCTCGTCGACGCCCGGGGGCCGCGTCGTCGTGAACTCGACGCGCCGGCCCTCCTCGACGTACTCACCCGTGATCGTCGCCTCCGAGATCGCGACGCGCTCGACCTGGCCCCGCTCGACGCGGTCGAGGAACGCGGAGTAGTCCACGCGCGTTGGGCCTGGGGCGACGAGCGACTGGAGGAGCCACACGCCGAGGAGGGCGACCAGGAGGTACCCGAGCGGCAGACGCCAGCGGCGCGGCCCGCTCCCTCCGGAGCCTCCGCCGAGGTCGAACCCCTGCCAGCGCCCGCCGCGCTTCTCGTCGGCCACGGGTCCTATGTTCCCACATGGGTGCGGGAGGCCCCGGAGAGGGGCGTGGGTATGCTTCGTCGGTGAGCGACACCGGCCACGCGACGGAGCCCCTCCACCAGCCCGAGGCGGAGGATCGCTTCCGGCGGGAGGCGCTCCCGCTGGTCGACGAGCTCTACGGCGCCGCCCTGCGGCTCACGCGCAACCCCTCGGATGCGGAGGACGTCGTCCAGGAGACGTATCTGCGGGCCTACCGCGGCTTCGCCGGGTTCCGACCGGGGACGAACCTGCGGGCCTGGATGCACCGGATCCTGATGAACGTCTTCATCAGCGGCTACCGCAAGCGCCGGCGCGAGCCCCAGACCGTGTCCGAGGAGGAGATCCCGGAGTGGTCCCTGTACGACCGGCTGGTGGGAGCGGGGGCCGAGCCGTCCGCGGAGGCCGAGGCGCTCGCGCGGCTCCCGGACGAGGACGTCCAGCGGGCCCTCGAGGAGGTCCCGGAGCGCTTCCGCGCCCCGGTCCTGCTCGCCGACGTCGAGGGTTTCTCCTACAAGGAGATCGCCGAGATCCTCGGCGTGCCCATCGGAACCGTGATGTCACGGCTCCACCGTGGAAGGAAAGCGCTGGAAAAGGCGTTGTGGGAGGTCATGCGACATCGTGGGATGATCGAGGGCGGAGAGGCGTGATGCGACTGGGGTCGATGTCGTGCGCCGAGGTCCTGGCGAAGCTGGAGACCTACTGCGACGGGGAGCTCTCCCGCTGGGACCGTCGCCGGCTGGAGCGCCACCTCGCCGCCTGCCCCCCCTGCGTCGACCGGCGCGAGTTCCGCACGACCCTTCAGCAGGTCGTGCGCGACAAATGCGCCAGGAGCGAGACGCCGCCCGATCTCCTCGAACGGATCCGTCGGTCCCTCTCGTCCGGCCCGTAGGAGGGTCCCGCCCCCGCGTCCGATCCGTCCTATACTTGCGCCGGCGCGGGACCAGCGAGGGGGTCGCCCATCGGGGGGACCGTGGCCGGGAGGAGGGAGAGTTGGCGCAGCACCAGATCGGCTACATGAAGACGGCGGAGGTCGCGGACATGCTTCACGTCTCCCCGAAGACCGTCACCCGCTGGGCGAAGGACGGCAAGCTCCCGCACTCGCGGACCCTCGGGGGCCATCGGCGTTTCCCGGCCGAGGCCATCCGCAGGCTCGCGGAGCAGCTCGTCCAGGTCGACAACGAGCGCTGATCGCGTCTCAGGCGTCCTCGATCGTCACCGCGTAGGCGCGGTCGCCCCGCTGCGCCCACCGCACGCGCACGGGGTCGCCCGTCCGGCGATGTTCCTCCAGATGGTTGAGGTCGAACCCGTAGTCGTGCTCCCGGTCGATCAGGATCTCCTCCTCGACGTCGTCGCCTGAGACCGTGAAGCCGGCGATGTCCGCCCCCTCCCGGCGGACCTCGATGACCTTCCCCTCCAGGGGCTGCGGGAGGTCCGCGACGTCCGGCGCGCAGCCACCGACGACCGCGAGGACCAGGGTGCCCGCGAGGGCCACGTCCCGGTGGATGCGCATCCGCCAAGCGTAGACGAGCGCCTCCTCGGCCGTGGTCGGTCGCTGGGGGTCCCCCGTCTGGACTAAAGGCGCCTCCCCACCCACCCGATGCCATGGGGGAAGCGGCCCACAGGAGGGAGCTATGGAGATGGTCGGGCAGGAGAAGCGGCGGTCGTCGGCGAAGGTCGGTCTCACGCTCATGGTCGTCGCCGTCCTCGGGGCGGTCGTGGGGATCGGGACCTGGTCCGCGTTCAGCTCGACGACCGAGAACAGCGGCAACGTCTTCCAGGCGGGGACCGTCACGATCGGGGACAACGACGGCAACTCGTTCCTCTTCGACCTGTCGAACCTCAAGCCGGGCGACACGTCCGAGAAGTGCATCGAGGTCTCCTACACGGGAAGCCTCCCGGCGAGCGTCAAGCTCTACGGGACGGGGAACGGCAGCCTCGGGCAGTACCTGACGCTGACCGTGACGAAGGGATCCATCACGGGTCCGACGTTCCCTTCCTGCACGGGCTTCACCCCCGCCGATGGCGGCGGTCAGATCTACTCCGGGAACCTGTCGAGCTTCCCCGCCTCACTCGGCGCGGCGCTCGACGAGGGGACCTGGAACGAGGGACAGAAGCGCGTCTACCGGCTGGCGATCAGCGTCCAGGACAACGAGGCCGCGCAGGGCCAGAGCCGTACGCAGAGCTTCACCTGGGACGCCCGCAGCAGCTGATGCAGGCTGTCGGGGTTCCAGCCCGCTCGGGCGGGGTGCGCCTGTGGCTCGACCGGGCCGCGCTCGCCGCGGTCGGCGTGGCGCTCCTGGCCGTCGGTGCGGTTGCCTCGGCCGTGGTCCTCGGGTATCGCCCGCTCCTCGTCCGGAGCGGGAGCATGGCGCCGGCGATCCACACGGGCGATGTGGTGCTTTCCCGCCTCGTGGAGGCGCGCGAGATCTCCGTCGGAGACGTCGTGACCTTCCGCGATCCGACGCGGGATCAGCGGTTGATCACGCACCGCGTCGTGGGGATGCGACCGCAGGCTCAGGCGATCGCATTCGTCACCCGCGGCGACGCCAACACGGGGGAGGAGCGCTGGAGCGTCGCGCGCGACGGGACGGTCGGGCGCGTTTCGATGCGGGTCCCCAAGGTCGGGTACGTCCTCGCGTGGATCGGGCTGCCGATCGTGCGGATGAGCGTCCTGCTGCTGGGATGCCTCCTGGTCGGCTGGGCGCTGATCCGCCGGATCTGGGACGGATGAGGGACCGGGCGGATGTGGGCGCGGACGACCGCTGAGGGGCGCCGGCAGAGCCGCAGGCCCCGGTCGGTCACGGCGGTGCTCGTCGCCGGCCTCCTCGTGCTGGGGGCGGGCTACGCCTCGGCGGCCGCGAGGATCCGCGTGAAGGCGCCGGCTCCCGGGATCTGCACCGGCGAGACGATCACGCTCGGCGTGCGGAAAGTGGGAACCCGGCCGAGCTACACCGTGACCGTGTTCCGTCCGAACGGCACGAAGATGTGGAGCCGGTCCGGCACCGCGACCACGCGATGGAAGACCTGGAACGTCACGCTGCCACAGCCCGGGACCTACACGACGAAGTACGTCGGCTACAAGAAGCGCTGGACGTTCCAGACCGTCGTGACGAACTGCGCGACGCTCTCGATGGGGAACGTCGATTCGGCGGTCCTGGCGCTGGAGAACGCCGCACCGGGCGACGCGGTTGAGGCATGTGTGCGGGTCGCGTACTCGGGCGTCCCCGCGACCGTCAGCCTCTACGGGACGACCCAGGGGACGGGGCTCGACGCCTACCTCGAGCTCAGCGTGACCCGCGGGTCGATGCCGGCCGGCGGCGAGGCGGGCTCGTGTGAGGGGTTCGTCGAGGACCCGACGGACTACCTCGGACACGGAGACGGCGTGATGTACCGAGGCTCCCTTCAGGCCTTCCCCGACCATCCGGATGCGGGCCTGGCGGATCCCGTCGCAACGGCTCCGGCGGTGTGGGCGGACGGCGAGGCGCACGCGTACCGTCTCCGGGTCGAGCTCGGCGCCGACGATCGCGCGCAGGGGCGTTCGGCCTCCCAGCGGTTCATCTGGGGGGCGAGGCCCGCGTGATGCGTGCTCGAGGCACCCTGCTGCTCGTCGTCTGGTTGGCGGGCGCCGCCGTCGGCACGAGCGTCGGGCCCACCTTCGCCGCGTTCTCCGCGACCACCCAGAACACGGGGAACACCTTCGCGGGTGCCCCGGACTGGGCGGGCCCGAGCGTCCCGGCGGCCACGATCCGCAAAGGGTCCGGCGGCCTGCCCGGGTTCATCCGCCCCGGTGGCACGTATCGGGTCTTCGCGCTCGTGACGGATCAGGGGAACCCGCCGAGCGGGGTCCAGGCCGTGACGGCCAACGTCGGCAACGTGACGAGTGGCCAGACGGCCGTGACGATGAGCTCCGGCGAATGGTCCGTCGGCGGCGTCAGCTACAACTACCGGAGCGCCGAGCTGACGGCGAACGCCGTCATGACGGACGGGGCGAAGTCATTCTCGATCAAGGGTCGCGACGTGCTCGGGAACGAACGGACCGTGGGCGGGTTCTCGGTCACGGTGGACAGCGTCGTTCCCGTCGGGATGGACATCCAGACCGAGAACGTGCACGGCGGGACCCTTGGGCGCCCCGAGGTCGGCGACACCGTCCTGTACACGTTCAGCGAGCAGATGGAGCCGGACTCGATCGTGTCGGGGTGGAGCGGCTCGGCGACCAACGTGACGGTCCGCTTCATCAACAACGGCGGCGGCGGGGCGAGCGCGAACGACCGCGTCCAGATCTGGAACGCCTCGAACTCGACGCAGCTGCCCTTGGGACAGATCGACACGCAGGGGAACTACGTCACGGCGAACGTCACGTTCGGGGCGAGCGGGACGCCATCCACGATGGTCCAGAGCGGCTCGGTCATCAAGATCACGCTCGGAACCGTCTCCGACCCGATCGCGATCGCCACGAACGGCAACGACACCCAGCTGTGGACGCCGGCGAGCGCAGCGACCGACCTCGCGGGGAACAACTGCGACGTCGCGGTCGTGACCGAGCTCGGCATCCTCGACCCGGACTTCTGAGCCACCGCTAGACTGCGGCACGTGCCGCACATCCGAACCGAGCCCGGGACGATCTGGCGGGTCGTCCTCGCGCGTCCGGAGCAGAGGAACGCGCTCTCGGAGGA
>DATLGG010000064.1:0-3602 GCA_035540615.1 Actinomycetota bacterium
GAACCCGGCCAACGTGACGGCAGGCTCGGCTCAGCGGCCCGCCCCTCCAGCTGCGACACCTCGGGATGAGCAGGCGACATCACCGGGACGCCGGAGGGGGGCGTCCGGCGGCCCCTTCGAGGTCGTGGACGACTCGCTCGCGTGGCGGTGTCCGTCCTGCGAGACGCCGAACCCGATCGAGGCGGAGGTGTGCGATCGCTGCGGCACGCCGTTCCGCGCGCTCTTCGAGGAGGACGAGCGGCCGGCGGCGCGCGTCGATCCGGGAACCGCCTTCGCTCGCTCGCTCCTGTTCCCCGGGCTCGGCCACCGCGCGGCGGGGCGCGGGGCGGAAGGCCTCGCCCGCGGCGTCGTCTTCGCCTGGCTGATCGGGACGGTCGCCGCGATCCTCATCGTGCGCGGGGACGCGGGGCCCGGACCCTTCCTCCCGCTGATCGGAGCGCTGCTGCTCGGCGCCCTCGTCGTCTACGCGATGACCGCCGTGGACGCCCGGCGCGCGGCGGAGCGGCAGAAGCCGCTGCTGACGGGCCGGATGCTCCTGTACGGCAGCGCCGGGGTCATGCTGCTGACGATCGTGGTGCTGTTCCTGTCGGCGGTCCGCGCCGCCCGCGGTTAGGCGATGCGCATCAAGGTCATCTCCGACCTCCACGGCGCCGTCGAGGCGCTGCGCCGCGAGGCGCGGGACTGCGACGCGATGCTCGTGCTCGGTGACCTGATCAACGTGATCGACTACCACACGATGGAAGGGCTGCTCGTCGAGGTCTTCGGACGGGAGCCGGTGGCGGAGGCGGTGGGTCTGCGCGCCAGCGGCCGCTACGAGGAGGCCCGGCAGGCGATGCGGCGCGGCGTCGGCGACGACCTGGAGGCGCGGAGCCGCTACGTGGAGCTCGCGACCGCGGAGTACGAGCGGGTGTTCGAGGCCTTCCCCGAGCCCACCTACGTGACGTACGGCAACGTCGACCTCCCTGAGGTCCTGCGCTCGTTCGCGCGTCCGGGGGTCGAGATCGTCGACGGCGGCGCCTTCGAGCTCGGTGGGGAGCGCTTCGGGATGGTGGGCGGAGGCCTCATCACGCCCATGAACGTGCCCGGCGAAGTGCCCGAGGACGAGTACGACGCGAAGCTCGAGGGACTCGGCCCCGTGGACGTCGTCTGCACCCACATCCCTCCGCGGATCCCCTGGTACGTCTACGACGTCTTGGGCCACCGGTTCGAGCCGGGCTCCGAGGGCCTGATCCGCTACATCCGACGCCACGGCCCGCGCCGGGCGTACTTCGGCCACGTCCACCAGCCGTTGACGCCGCGGGGCCACCTGTGGGAGACCGAGCTCATCAACGTGGGCCACTTCCGGGGCAGCGGCCGCGCGTTCATCCACGAGGGAGGCTGACCGATGGCGAGGACCGAGGGGAGCATCCGCATCGAGGCGCCGCCCGAGGAGGTCATGGCGGTGATCACCGACTTCGAGACGTACCCGTCGTGGGCGGGGATGCGCACCGCCGAGGTCCTCGAGACGGACGAGGAGGGACGCCCCCAGCAGGTCGCGTTCGAGCTCGAGGCCTCCGGGATGCAGGCGACCTACACCCTCGCGCTGGACTACCCGGCCGACCACCTCGGCCTCGCGTGGGTGAGCACCGAAGCGGGTGGGGTCGTCCGACACGTCGAGGGCGCCTATCGGCTCGAGGCGAGCGGCGACGGCACCGAGGTCACCTACGACCTCACGGTCGAGCCCGCGATCCCCCTTCCGGGGTTCCTCCGGCGCCGGGCGGAGCGGGCGATCGTCTCGACGGCGCTCGAGGGGCTGAAGCGGCGCGTCGAGGAGGGGGGATCCGGCGCCTGACGGTACGATGGGCGCCGTGAGGATCCTCCTGTTCACCGGCAAGGGCGGCGTCGGCAAGACGACGATCGCTGCGGCGACGGCCGTCCGCGCCGCGCGGGCGGGCAAGCGCGTGCTCGTGACGAGCACCGACCCGGCCCATTCGCTCGCCGACTCCTTCGACACGCCGCTCGGCGATGTGGCCGCCGAGGTCGCGCCGAACCTCTGGGCGGAGCAGATCGACGCGCAGTCGCGGCTCGAGTCGAACTGGCGCGACATCCAGGAGTACATCATCGCGTTCCTCAACTGGACGGGGATCGACGCGATCGAGGCCGAGGAGCTCTCGGTGATCCCGGGCCTCGACGAGATCTTCAGCCTCACGGACGTGAAGCGGCATGCGGAGAGCGGGAGCTACGACGTCCTCGTGATCGACTGCGCCCCCACGGCGGAGACCCTGCGCCTGCTGTCGCTCCCCGAGATCATGAACTGGTACATCGAGCGGATCTTCCCGGTCGAGCGCCGGATCGTGAACACCGTGCGGCCGATCCTCACGCGCATCACCTCGATGCCGATCGCCGACGACAAGATCTTCGCGGCCGTAGAGCGTTTGCACCGAAACCTCGAGGGCGTGCGGACGATCCTCGCCGACGCCAAGCGCTCCTCGGTCCGGCTCGTGGTCAACCCCGAGAAGATGGTCATCGCCGAGGCGCGCCGCACCTACACGTACCTCTCCCTGTTCGGCTACCGCGTCGACGCGGTCGTCGCCAACCGCATCATCCCCGAGACCGTGACCGACCCGTACTTCGGCAAGTGGAAGGACATCCAGCGGGAGCACCTCGGGACGATCCGCGACTCGTTCGAGCCGGTGCCGATCCTGACGGCTCGGCTCTTCGACCAGGAGATGGTCGGCCTCGACGCGCTCGAGCGGATGGGGGAGGAGGTCTACGGGGAGCGGGAGGCGACCGCCGTCCTGCACCGCGACGAGCCGATCCGCGTCCGCAAGCGCGGCGGCTGGTACGTGCTCTCGATGCGCCTGCCCTTCGCCGACCGCGGCGACCTGGACATCCACCGCAAGGGCGACGACCTCTACATCCGGGTCGGCTCCTACAAGCGCAACTTCATCTTGCCGCAGGCGCTGCAGCGCCTCGAGGTTCGGGAGGCCCGCTTCATCGAGGACCGCCTCGAGGTCCGGTTCGGGGAGCGCGAGGCCACGAGCGCCGGAACCGCGGGCGGCTGACGGGCGGGGACGGGACCGGATGAGCCGGACCGCGATCGGGATCGATGTCGGCGGAACGAAGGTCGCCGGCGCGCTGGTCGACGAAGCCGGGTCGATCTGCGCCCGCGTCGTCGAGGAGACGCCGGCCGATGACGTCGAGCGCACGATGGAGACGATCTACCGCGTCGGGTCGAACCTCGCGCGCTCCGGTGAGCCGACGGCGGTCGGCGTCGGCGCGGCGGGCATGGTCGACTCGGCCGCGGGGATCCTGCGCTGGGCTCCGAACCTCGCCTGGAAGGAGATCCCGATCGCGAGCCTCGTCGCGGACCGGCTCGGCCTGCCGTGCCTGGTGGACAACGACGCGAACGCCGCCGCGTGGGGGGAGCTCCGCGCCGGAGCCGCGCGCGGGCGGAACGACGTGCTCGTCGTCACCGTCGGCACGGGGATCGGCGGCGGGATCATCGCGGGTGGGCAGCTCCTGCGGGGCGCGCACGGGTTCGCTGCCGAGATCGGACACATCATCGTCGAGCCGGGCGGTCCCGAGTGCGGATGCGGGAACCGAGGATGCTGGGAGCAGGT
>DATLGG010000065.1:0-4869 GCA_035540615.1 Actinomycetota bacterium
CTCGACGGCACGACGAGGATCACCCCTTCCTCCCGGGACGCCTGGCGCTTCGAGGTGTTCCGGTGCGCTCCCAGCTGCGAGAGCGCAGCCGTCCTCGCCGGGGGATACGGCACCACCGGCGACGAGGTGCGCATCGCGATCCCCGCCACCGTCCTCGGCCTCCGGCCCGACAGCGGGCTCACCGCACTCCGGGCCTTCACCGGCCCCGGAGATGCCCTCAGCGGGACGCTGACCCGCTTCGATGAGGTGGCCCTCCCCGACGCGGTCATCCCCGAGGCCCTCGTGCGGTTCCGCGTGCTACACCACGACGAGGTGGTCGCCGAGGCCACCAGCGCTCCCGCAGCCGGACGAGCGACGGCCCTGCTGCAAGGGCCGCTCGCCGCCAGTAGCTACGAGGTCGAGGCGAGCCTGTGCCTCGGCTCGGACTGCACGCCACCGCGGCGCGTTCGAACGGAGGTCTAGCGCTCAGGCGAGGTCGCGGACGACCTCCGCGGGCGACTTGCGGATGCCCACGACGAAGGGGACCTCCTCCTTCGTGAAGCGGCGGGCCTCGGCGTCGCGGAGACGTCGGATGCAATCGACGATGCGATGCATCTCGTCGGCCTCGAAGGCGAGGATCCACTCCCAGTCGCCGAGCCCGAACGCGCTCGTGGTGTTCGCCAGCACCTCGGGGAACTCCCGTCCCATCTCGCCGTGCTCGCGGAGCATGCGACCGCGCTCCTCCTTCGGAAGGAGGTACCACTCGGGCGTGCGCACGAACGGATAGACGCACAGGTACCTCTTCGGATCCTCACCGCGAACGAAGGCAGGCCGATGGTCGGGGCTGAACTCAGCCGGGCGATGGACACCGGTGAAGGTCCAGGTCGGCTCGAGCCGGCGGCCCAGGAGCGTCCTTCGGAATCGGATCGCCAGGTCTTGCAGGTCGTCGGGCGACGGCCCGACCCACCAGCACACGAGGTCCGCGTCGGGGCGGAACCCCTCGGCGACGTAGGTCCCGCGGATCGTCACGCGATCGGCGGCTTCCTTGAACAGCCCCTCGAGCTCAGCCGTCGCCTCGGAGAGCTCGTGGCCCGTCAGCGGCGTCCGCCCGCGGATGCGCCGGTAGACCGGGTACGACGCGTAGATGACCTCTTCGCGTGCCACTCAGCCCCCCCGCTCCGAGAGGTGGTCGCGCACGACGTGCGCGAGCGCGCGGACGAACTCGGGCTCCGCGTTCATCGACTCGGTCCGCACCAGCGGGATGCCGACCTCCCGCGCGACGCCCTGCGCCTCGAGGTCGATGTCGTAAAGGACCTCCAAGTGGTCGGCGACGAACCCACAGGGGCAGACGACGAGCGCGGTGTGACCGTCGGCGGCTGCCTTGCGCACGATCTCGTCCAGCGGCGGCCCGAGCCACGGCTCGGGCGTCCGGCCTTCGCTCTGCCAGCCGATCCGGTAGCGCGGGAGACGCAGGCGCTCCGCGACCAGGTCCGCGGTCTCCTGGAGCTGCGCCGGGTACGGGTCTCCCTCATCCACGATCCGCGCCGGAAGGCTGTGCGCCGTGAAGACGACGAGGTCGTTCTCGAGCTGGCGTTGACCGAGCGAACCGCGCGCCGCCCGCACGCGCTCGCTGAGCACGTCGACGAACGCTGGGTGGTCGTGCCACTGCTCCACGAACGTGAACCGCGGACCCCGGTCTGCCGAGGCGCGCTGCACGCGCTCGACGTAGCCACCGATCGACATCCGCGAGTAGTGCGGCGCCATCACGAGACCGACCGCCTCGCGGATCCCGTCGTCGCGCATCTGCTCCACGACATCCCCCACGAATGGCGGGGAGTGCTTCATCCCGACGTACGCGCGCACCGGACGCTCCGTCGCCACCTCGCGCTCGAGCGCGGACGCCTGCTCCCGCGTGATGCGGTCGAGCGGGAAGGTGTTCCCGATCGCGGCGTACCGCTCCTTCAGCTCGTGCAGCGCCTCCGGGCTCGGGGGCCGGCCGCCCCGGATGTCCGTGTAGTAGCGCTCGATGTCCTCGGGTCCGGCGGCGGTCCCGTACGCCATCACGAGGATCCCGAGCGGCTCAGGCATCGACCGTTCCCTCGTGCACGAGGTCGGCGAGACGCGCGAGGATGTCGGGATCGGTCTCCGGCAGGACGCCGTGACCGAGGTTGAAGATGTGACCGGGCCGTCGCGCCGCGCGCCGCAGCACATCCCGCGCCTTCCGCTCGACGACCTCCCACGGGCCGAGGCACGCCGCGGGATCGAGGTTCCCCTGCACCCCTCGGTCCGGGCCGATCCGGCTCCAGCCCTCGTCGAGCGGCACGCGCCAGTCGAGCCCGACGACGTCGGCTCCCGTCTCCGCGATCGCCTCCAGCAGGTGGGCCGCCCCGACGCCGAAATGGATCGTCGGCACGCCCAGCCCGGCGATGCCCTCATGGATCCGGCGGCTCCACGGCAGGACGTGTCGCCGGTAGTCGTCGAGGTCGAGAGCCCCGACCCAGGAGTCGAAGAGCTGGAGCGCCTGTACGCCCGCGTCGACCTGCGCACGGAGATAGGTGATCGTGAGCTCGGTGAGGCGGTCCATCAGCTCCGCCCATACCTGCGGCTCGGCGTGCATCAGGCTCTTCGTCCGGATGTGCTCACGCGAGGGTTTCCCCTCGACCAGGTACGACGCGACCGTGAACGGCGCGCCCGCGAACCCGATCAACGGGATCGTGAGCTCCTTCCGGAGGAGGCGGATCGTCTCGAACACGAACGGGACGTCGCTCTCGGGCTCGATCGGGCGGAGCCGTTCGAGGTCCTCGCTCGTACGCAGCGGGTCGGCGAGCGTCGGACCCTGGTTCTTCACGATCCGGACGTCGATCCCCACGCCCGCGACCGGGACCATGATGTCGCAGAAGAGGATCGCCGCGTCGACGTCGTAGCGCCGGACCGGCTGGAGGCATACTTCGGCAGCGAGCTCGGGCGTCCGCGTCAGGGTCAGCACGTCGGTGTCGCCGCGCAGATCGCGGTACTCCGGAAGCGACCGCCCCGCCTGTCGCATGAACCAGACCGGCGTCGCATCCACGGGCTCGCCGCGGCAGGCGCGAAGGAACCGATCGTTGAAGGGGGCCGTGCTCACGCCGTCAGTCTAGCCGCTGAGGGCGAAGCGACGGCTGGCAGCCCTAGGTCTCCTCGATCACGACCGTCTCGATGTAGACGGTCTCCGTCGGGCGGTCCTCCGGCGTGGTCGGCAGCGTGTTGATCCGCTCGACGACGTCCATCCCCTCGACGACCTTTCCGAAGATCGTGTGGCGGTCGTTGAGGTGCTCCGTCGGGCCGACGGTGATGAAGAACTGACTGCCGTTGGTGTTCGCTCCCGAGTTCGCCATCGCGAGCAGACCCGCTTCGTCGAACCGGAGGCTCGGGTCGAACTCGTCCTCGAACGAATACCCGGGCCCGCCCGTGCCGGTCCCTTGCGGGTCCCCGCCCTGGTTCATGAACCCAGGGATCACCCGGTGGAAGATCAGGCCGTCGTAGAAGCCCTGCCTCGCGAGGAACACGAAGCTGTTGACGGTCTTCGGGGCCTCCTTCGCGAAGAGCTCGAGCTCGATCGTCCCGCAGGAGGTCGTCATGATCGCTCGATATCCCGCGTCGCGATCGATCTGCATCTCCGGCGGCTCGGCGAACGTCGGCTTCTCCTGCGTCGCCGCCGCCGGGGCTGCTCCCCCGCAGGCGACCGGCTCGTTCGGGTCGACCGCTCCTTCGCTCGTCCCCATGGCTCGATCCCTCCTCGCGTCGAGGAACGCCCACGCACCCACTCCCAGCCCGCCGAGCGCGATGAGGCCGGCGACGACCCCCGCGAGGACCCGCTTCCGGCGGCGTCGCCGGCGCTCCTCCTCACGTCGCTCGGCCAGCCGCTTCAGCTGGCGCTCGCGCGTCCTGCTCCGTCCCATGGCGCCGGACAGGTTACTCGGCTGAGGCGAGGGCGGCCATCTCGAGCAGCAGTCCATCGAGGATGTCCCGCTCCGAGACGAGACATCGCTCGAACCCCCACCGTTCCATCGCCTCCAACAGGATCTGCACCCCGGCGACGATGACGTCCTCGCGGCCCGGGACCATCACCGGCAGGGCGGCACGCTCAGCCGTCGTCATGGCGGCGAGCCGTCGGGCCGTCTCCTCAACCGTCCGACGGTGGAGCGTCGTGCGATGGATCGCGTCGGGGTCGTACCGCTCGAGCCCGAGCGCGATCGCCTGCACCGTCGTGGCGGTCCCGGCTACCGCGACGAGGGTGGCCGCGGAGCCCGCGGGGATACGCGCGAACGCCGGCGCCAGTCCTGCCGCCGCCGCGGCCCGCATCGCCTCGACCTCGGTGGCGTGGGGTGGATCGACCGGTGCCACGCGTTCCGTGATCCGGACGCTCCCGACGTCGACCGAGATAGCGCGCTCCGCGGATCCCGTGCCGACCACCGCCTCCGTGCTGCCGCCGCCGATGTCGAGGACGAGGTACGGCGTGGGTGCATCGAGCCCTCGGGTCGCGCCGAGGAACGACAGCGCCGCCTCGCGCTCCCCGGTCAGCACCTCGGGTTCCGCGCCCGTCAGCGCCCGGACCCCCGAGAAGAGCTCCTCCCGCTCGGCCGCGTCCCGGACGGCGCTCGTCGCCCCGACCTTGATCCTGCGCACGCCCAGGGCCTTCGCACGCCACGCGTACCAGCCGAGGACCTCGAGGGTCCGCGCGAGGGACGCGGGGTCCAGCCGGCCGGTCCGGTCGACCCCTCGGCCCAGGCGCGTGATCACCATGTCTCGGGCAAGCTCGACCGGCTCCTCCTCACGCTGGCGGACCTCGGCCACGAGGAGCCGGATCGAGTTCGTTCCCATATCCACCGCGGCGAGCCGCTCGCCGCGGTGGAT
>DATLGG010000066.1:0-4197 GCA_035540615.1 Actinomycetota bacterium
ACGAGGGACGGGTCGCCGAACCGCGCCCGCGCCTCCGCGAGGTGGGACGAGACCCGCAGGTAGAGCCGGATCGCCTCGTCGAGCTCGTCACCGCGGAGATCGGCGAGCGACCTCGAACCCTGGCGGACCGCGCTTTCCAGGCGCTGCCAGTCGGGGCGATACTGCTCGATGAAGGAGTCGAGGTTCACTCGAGGCGAGTATGCGCGACCCCGGAGCGATGGTCACACCCGAAGCCGTCGGGCTCGACGCCGACCTGGCGGGCGTCGGCTCGCGTCTGCAGGCCGCGGTGATCGACGGGCTGATCCAGGGCGGATTCGTCCTCGTCGTCCTGCTCGGGCTCGCGGCGGGCGATGCGAGCTCCGACGTGGCCCTCATCACCCTGCTGATCTCGGTCTTCGTGGCGATCTGGATCTACCCGATCGTGTTCGAGGCGGCCTGGGCCGGGCAGACGCCGGGGAAGCGCGTCGCGAAGATCCGCGTGCGGGGCACCGACGGGCAGCCGGTCCGCTTCCCCGGCGTGCTCGTTCGGAACCTGCTGCGCATCGTCGACCTGCTCCCGGGTGTGTACGCGGTCGGTCTCGTGCTCATCCTCTTCACCCGGCGCGCCCAGCGGCTGGGCGACCTCGCCGGCGGGACGGTGGTCGTCCACGAACCCGTCGGAGCCGCTCCGGAGGCGCTCCTGCTCCCGCCGGCGGAGCGGGAGGAGCGCCTCGCCCGCTCGATCGACGTCGCGGGGATCAGCCCGCGGGAGTACGCGGTGGCCCGGTCCTTCCTGATCCGCCGCGATTCGATGACGCCTGCGGCCAGGGCGCGCGTCGCCGGCGAGATCGCCTCGCGCCTGCGCGAACGCGTCGGCGCCGATGCCTCGGCCTCCGCCGAGGAGGTCGTCGAGGCCGTCGTGCGCGCCTTCCGGGGTGGCGCCGGTGGATGATATCCCGCGCGTGAGGATGTTCTCGCGGCGCCGGTGCGGCCTCTGCGACGCGGCCCGGGAGGTCCTGCGGGAGGCGGGGGCCGGCCGGGAGTTCACCTTCGAGGAGGTCCTGATCGACGACGATGACGACCTCGAGCGCCGGTACGGTCTCCGCGTCCCGGTCGTCCTCGTCGACGGCGAGGAGGCCTTCGAGGCGGAGGTCGACGCCGAGATCCTGCGCTCCCTGCTGGGCCGCTGAGCCGAGCGCTTGCGCGTTTGGGAAGGGACCGTTCACGAGCGTACAATCGGACCGTGACCCCTGGAGCCCGGCTCCCGTGAGAGCCCGTCCGATCCCCGAGGCCACCGTCGGCCGCCTGCCGCTGTACCTCCGTGCCCTCGTCGAGATGGCCGAGAGCGGCCGCACGACCGTCTCGTCGGAGGCCCTCGCCGAGGCCGCCGGGGTGAACTCCGCCAAGGTCCGCAAGGACCTCAGCTACCTCGGGTCCTACGGGACGCGGGGGGTCGGCTACGACGTCGCGTACCTGATCCACCAGGTGCGCCGGGAGCTCGGCCTCACCCAGGACTGGCCGGTCCTGATCGCCGGGGTCGGGAACCTCGGTCACGCGCTGGCGAACTACCGCGGGTTCGACGAGCGCGGGTTCCGCGTCGTGGCTCTCGTCGACAGCGACCCGGACCGCCTCGGGGAGGAGGTCGCGGGTGTCCGTGTGCGACCGACGAGCGAGATCCCCCGGATCGTCCGCGAGCACGATGTGGCGATCGGCTTGATCTGCACGCCGGCCGCCGCCGCCCAGGACGTCGCCGACGCGATGGTCGAGGCGGGCGTCCGCTCGATCCTCAACTTCGCGCCGGCCCACATCACCGTGCCGGCCGCGGTCTCGCTGCGGAAGGTGGACCTGTCGATCGAGCTCCAGATCCTCGCCTTCTACGAGCAGCGGAAGGCGGCGCTCGCCGAGGTCCGGAAGGGCAAGGCGCTGGCGAACGCGGGCCTCGAGGCGGTGACCTGAAGTGGCGCTGCTCACGCTCGGCGTCTCCTACCGTCGTGCCCCGATCGAGCTGCTCGAGCGGCTCTCGTTCGCCGACGACGATCTGACGAAGGGGTACCACCATCTCTCCACCCTGCCCTCCGTCCGCGAGGGCGTGATCGTCTCGACCTGCAACCGGGTCGAGGTGTACGCGGCGGTTTCCGCGTACCACGAGGGCTTCAAGGACCTCAAGCGGTTCCTCGCCGAAGCGCGCGACGCCGAGGTCGACGATCTCGCCGAGCCGCTCTACTCGCATTACGAGGACCACGCGGTCGAGCACCTGTTCTCCGTGGCGGCCGGCATCGACTCGATGGTCGTCGGCGAGCCGCAGATCCTCCAGCAGGTCGGGGCCGCGCTCAAGCGTGCCCGGCTCGAGGGAACCGCCGGCCCCGTCATGGACGGCCTCTTCCGACACGCGATCCGCGTCGGCCGGCGCGCGCGTTCGGAGACGGCGATCGGTGCGAGCCCCTCCGCGTTCGTCGACGCGGGGAGCGACCTCGCCGCCGCCCACCTCGGGGGGTTGGAGGGCCGTTCCCTGCTCGTCGTCGGCGCCGGCAAGATGAGCGCGCTCGCGGTCCGCTCCCTCCAGGCCCGGGGCATCGAGGGGGTGCGGATCCTGAACCGGACGCCCGCACGCGCACAGCGCCTCGCCGCACAGACCGGCGCGGAGGCGGGATCCCTCGACGACCTTCCCGGAGCCCTCGGTGGGGCCGACCTCATCATCTCCTCGACCGCCTCGACCGCGGCCGTCATCACGCGCGACCTCGTACGGGAGGCGTCGCCGCGGCGGCGGTTCTTCCTCGACCTGGCGGTGCCGCGCGACGTCGACCCGGAGGTGCGGTCGATCCCCGATCAGGCCGTCGCCGACATCGCGGACCTGCGGGCGGGTCTCAAGGCGCTCCCGCCGAACGAGGAGGTGGACCGCGTCCGCGGCCTCATCGCCGAGGAGGTGCGGCGCCACGCCGTGCGACGCCGAGCGGCCCGGTTGGCGCCGCTGATCCGGGCGCTCCAGGACCGTGGGGAGGAGGTCCGTCAGGCCGAGCTCCGCCGCCTCCGCTCGCGGCTCGCCGGCCTCTCCGAGCGCGACCGTGAGGCCGTCGAGGCGCTCACGCGGGGCATCGTGAACAAGCTGCTCCACGACCCGCTCGTCCGGCTGAAGGAGCCGGGCCGTCACGACCTCGGGCGGGCGGTCGCGGATCTGTTCGGGCTCGAGCCCGCCGACGACGGCTGAGCCCATGCCGCTGCGGATCGGGACGCGCGGGTCCCGCCTCGCCCTCGCTCAGGCGGCGGAGGTGGCCGAGATGCTCGGGGGCGAGACGGAGCTCGTCCCCATCGTCACCTCTGGTGACCGTGGGGCCTCGGCCGAAGGGGTCGCCGGGGGCGTCAAGGGCCTCTTCGTCGCGGAGATCACCGAGGCCCTCGCGCGCGGGGAGGTGGACCTCGCCGTCCACTCCGCGAAGGACCTCCCCTCGGAGGATCCGGAGGGGGTCGTCGTCGCGGCCGTGCCGCAACGCGCCCTGCCCTACGACGTGCTCATCGGAGCGGACCCGGGCCCGGGCGTCCGGTTCGGCACGTCGAGCCTGCGCCGCCAGGCCCAGCTCCTGCGCGATCACCCGGACCTGGAGGTGGTCGACCTGCGGGGGAACGTCGACACGCGCCTCCGGCGGCTCGAGGAGGGCCGGTGCGACGGGCTCGTGCTCGCTGCGGCGGGACTGGCACGGCTGGGCCTGGAGCCCCCCGGCGCGCGGCCCATCCCGCTCGACGTGATGGTGCCGGCTCCCGGCCAGGGAGCGCTCGCGGTGCAGGCGGTCGAAGGATCGGCGGCGGCGGAGGCCGCCGCGGCGATCGACCATCCCCGTTCGCGCGCCGCGTTCGAGGCGGAGCGCGACCTCGTCCGGCTCCTCGGCGGCGGCTGCCGGCTCCCGCTCGGCGCCTACGCCGAATGGCGCGACGAGGCGGTCCGCCTGATGGCCATCGTGATCCGGCCGGATGGCTCCGACCCGCTGATGGCCCAGGTCGAAGCTCCCGACCCGGCCGTCGCCGCGGCCGAGGCCGCCGAGATCCTCCGCCGCGGGGGGGCCGAAGACATCCTCCGCGAGGCCGAGGGATGACGCGCCCGCTCGAGGGCCGGACCGTCCTCGTGACGCGACCGGAGGAGCGATCCGACCCGATCGCCCACCTCCTCGCCGAGCGCGGCGCCAGCGTCCTGCGCGCGCCGGCGATCACGATCGAGTCGATCGACGG
>DATLGG010000067.1:0-4004 GCA_035540615.1 Actinomycetota bacterium
GGGCTGAGGTTGACCGTGACGCGGCGCAGCGGCCACTCGAGCCCGGAGTTATCGACGGCCGGCCGGACCCGCTCGCGCGCGTCCTGCACGGTCGCCCCGGGGAGACCCGTCAGGTGCAGCGCCGGGAGGCCCCGCCCGACGTGCGCCTCGACCCGGACGGGATGGCCCTCCACCCCCAAGAGCGCGACCCCGCGGACCCGTGCGTACACGGACGGGAGGCTAGCGAGGGGTGCTGACACGAACCTCGCGGCGACCGCTGCGCCGCAGGTTCAGCGGCGGCGAGGCTCGGACGCCGCGGGCAGTGAGATCTCGTTGCGGTCGCGGACCGCCCGCTCGGGCGGCGTCATCGGGATGAAGATGCCGAAGACGGTGCCCGTGTCGTCGGAGCGATCCAGCCAGACCCGTCCCCCCAACGCCTCGGCCAACATCCGGCAGATGTAGAGCCCGAGCCCGGCCCCTTCCACGGTCCTGGTCGAGCTCTGGTCGACCTGGACGAACCGCTCGAAGATCCGATCCTGCTGCTCGGGCGGGATCGGCGTGCCGCTGCTCTCGACCCGGATCCCGATCCCTCGTCCCTCGCGGAAGAGCCGCACGCGCACGTCGCTCCCCGGCTCCGAGTGCTTGAGGGCGTTGTCCACCAGGTTCGAGAGGATCTGCGTGACCTTCCCCTCGTCCGTCTCGATGACCGGTATCTCCTCCCCCTCGACGGCGAGACGCCCGCCGGCCCGATCCTCGAACTCGAGCGCGACCGCCAGCACCACCTCGTCGAGGGAGACCGGGGCGACGACGGGACGGACCTCGCGTGCCTCGATCCGGGACGCCATGAGCAGGTCCTCGATCAGGTGGCGGAGCCGCTCGCCGCCGCGGTCGGCGGCCTCGAGCAGCGCGCGCCGGTCGGCCTCGTCGAGCGGGAGGCGCAGGAGGGTCTTGATGCTGCCCTGGATGTTCGTGAGGGGCGTGCGGAGCTCGTGGGAGACCGTCGCGACGAAGTCGTCCTTCAGCCGGTTCATCTCGGTCAGGTGCTGGAGCGAGTCCTCCAGGCGACCGACGAGCCGGGCGTTCTCGAGCGCGACGCTCGCGTGGTTGGCGAGGGTCTCCAGGAGCCGAAGGTCCTCCTCCTCGAACGTGCTGACGTCGCCGAGGCGGTTCGCGACCATGAGGGTGCCCACGACCCCGCCCTGGGTGAGGAGCGGCGCGACCATCGCGTCCCGGATCCCCCGCGCACGGAGATGGGTCCGCAGGCGGGACGGCGGGAGCGGCCGCGGCAGGATGACCCCGGCGCCCTCCGACGCGACGCGGGCCCAGACCCCCTCCGTCGGATCGAGCAGGATCTCCGCGCTTACGGGGGTATCGCCCGGACCGAGCGTCGTGCGGACGGCCTTCTCGCCGGTGACGTCGGGGAACAGGAGGACCTCCGCGATCTCGCCGCGGAACATCCGGCGCGCCTCCTCGAGCAGCGTCCCCATCGTCGACTCTACGCGGAGGGATCGCTGGAGATGCCGCGTGGCCTCGTACAGGGCCTCGACCGTCCGGTGGTTCTGACGCTGCGACGTGTACAGACGGTAGGCGGAGAAGAGCAGGACCGCGGGAACGAGCAGCAACCAGGCCACGGAGGCGTCCCACCAGATGATCTCGGCCGCGATCAGCGCGAGGCACGTGTCGGTCGCGGTCACGACGGCGCCGAACCCCAGACCCGTCGACATCGTCTGGTGCTGGAAGCGCCCCTCCGCCAGGGAGATCGCGGCGGTCACCGCGAGGGCTCCGAGGAGGGTCGTCGTGAGCGTGGCGAGGAAGGCGGCCAGGAGTCCCTGGGGCCCGATCGGGTCCCCCCCGGCGATCGCGTGGAAGACGACGACGGCCACGCAGGCCTCGAGACAGAAGTGGGCGAGGTTGAACGTGAGCTTCATCGGTGACTGCCGGCGGATCGCGAGCGCCACCCCGGCGCCGACCAGCTGGGCGAGGATGAGGTCCGCGGGATCGACGAAGAACAGTCCGAGGACGAGCGTGATGTCGCTGAGCGAGAAGCTGTGGGCTTCGCGTCGCAGCGGCAGGTGGACGACGAAGAGCTCCGTGAACGTGAACGCGAGCGCGAGCGCCCACCAGGGGAAGCTGACCGGCGCGGCCAGCGGCTCCAGCGGGACGACGAACGAGAGATAGAGCCAGCTGGCCATCCCCGCGAGCAGCCCATTGAACACCCAGACCCGTCCGGCCCCGGACAGCCGGAAGAGCGGACGGCCCTCCGCCCGCTCTCCCGCCCGACGCTCCGCCGGTTCGATCAACGACGCGCCCCGCTCATGCGGTGGACTCCGCGGCCACCGGTTCGCCGCCCCAGGCGGCGCTCGACCACGACTGACGGCTCCACGACTGACGGCTCCAGTTCGTCGCGCTCCACGCCTGACCGCTCCAGGATCGGCGGCTCCAGGACTGCCGATCCCAGGACTGGCGGTCCCAGACGTCCGCGCTCCATGACTGGCGGCTCCACGACTGCCGCGACCACGACTGGCGGCTCCAGGAACGCCGCTCCCAGCTCATCCCGCTCCAGGACTGACGCGTCCACCCACTGCCGCTCCAGTCCCCGCCCATCCAGTCCCCGCCGCTCCAGGACTGGCGGCTCCAGGACCGACGCGTCCACTCCTCGGGGTCCCACGGCGTGCCGAAGATGTCGACCTCGCCCACCAGCTCCCCGCCGTCGTCGACGACGTGACCGGTACCACGCGCGGCCTCGAGGGACCCGAGACCCGTGGCGCGCGGCCAGGTCTGGGTGTGCTGGGGCAGCGGGGCGCGGATCGCGTCCTTCAGGTTCAGCACGCCGCTCCCCTGTGCGACCGGATCGGCGACCGGCATCCGGGTGGCGGTCGAGGTCAGCAGTCGCTTGATCTGGTCGGGCGTCGCGTTCGGGTGCCGCTCGAGGAGCAGGGCGGCGGCGCCGGAGACGACCGCTGCCGACTGCGAGGTTCCGCTCCCGCGGAAGAACCGCGAACCGACGCGCCCGCCGGGATGGCTCTGGTCCGCCTGCGACTCGGGGCTGCGCAGGCTCACGATCGACTTGCCCGGTGCGACGAGGTCGGGGTTGCGGGTCCCGTCGCCGCGGCTGGACCACTCGGGTACGACATCGTCGTCGGTCGTGAAGGTACCCTTCGTGTCCGAAGCGCCGACCGCGACCACGTACGGGTCGTACGCCGGGTTGTTCAGCTTCGCGTTGCCGAACCCCTCGTTCCCCGCCGAGACGACGACCACGATCCCGTGGTGCCACGCGACCTCCACCGCGAACGTCAGGGGGTCGAGCGTGTAGTCCTGGATCCCGTCGGTGCCGAAGGACAGGTTCAGCACACGCACGTTCATCCCGTTCGAGTCCTTGTGCTGCACCACCCAGTCGATCGCGGCGATGACCTGGGAGATGTCGGCCGCGCCCATCGCGTTGGCGACCTTGATGCTGAGGAGGCGGGCGCCAGGAGCGATCCCCATGAAGTCGTCGTGGTTGCCCTGGGTCGGGTCCTTCCCGTCGTCGCGTCCGGCGATGATCCCGGCCATGTGGGTCCCGTGACCGAAGGTGTCGAGGTAGGTCAGGTGCTCGGCCTGCGACTCGAAGGACAGATCGGGGCCGTTGATCACCTTGCCGGGATAGGTGAGACCGTTCACGGGGACGACCCCGGAATCGATCAGGGCGACGTCCACCCCGCGGCCCGTGAACCCGTTCGACCAGGCCCAGTCGGCCTTGACCGACTTCGCGGTGTGGAACCACGACCCGGCGTCGTCCGCCGGGTTGTAACCGTCGATCGCGTGGTTGAGGTGGACCCGCGCGTTCGGGGTCACCGAGAGCACCGACGATGCGCGCCGGAGCTCGTCGAGACGCCCCTCGGGGACGCGCGCCGCGAACCCGTCGATGATCCCGATCGGACGGCCGACCTCGCCACCGAGAGCCTCCACCGCGCGCTCCGCCGAGCCGGCAGCCGGCGCCTCTCGCACGATCACGGACACCAGCGAGCCCGCCGGCTCGAGGGCCG